>NZ_CP060714.1:4940000-5055000 GCF_014395975.1 Diaphorobacter ruginosibacter
AGCCTCGTAAGGGGTGACGGCGTACCTTTTGTATAATGGGTCAGCGACTTACATTCAGTGGCAAGCTTAACCGAATAGGGGAGGCGTAGAGAAATCGAGTCCGAATAGGGCGTCTTAGTCGCTGGGTGTAGACCCGAAACCAAGTGATCTATCCATGGCCAGGATGAAGGTGCCGTAACAGGTACTGGAGGTCCGAACCGACTAGTGTTGCAAAACTAGCGGATGAGCTGTGGATAGGGGTGAAAGGCTAAACAAACTTGGAAATAGCTGGTTCTCTCCGAAAACTATTTAGGTAGTGCCTCAAGTATTACCTGCGGGGGTAGAGCACTGTTTTGGCTAGGGGGTCATGGCGACTTACCAAACCAAGGCAAACTCCGAATACCGCAGAGTACAGCTTGGGAGACAGAGCACCGGGTGCTAACGTCCGGACTCAAGAGGGAAACAACCCAGACCGCCAGCTAAGGTCCCTAAAATTGGCTAAGTGGGAAACGAAGTGGGAAGGCTAAAACAGTCAGGATGTTGGCTTAGAAGCAGCCATCATTTAAAGAAAGCGTAATAGCTCACTGATCGAGTCGTCCTGCGCGGAAGATGTAACGGGGCTAAGCCAGTTACCGAAGCTGCGGATGTGCAATTTATTGCACGTGGTAGGAGAGCGTTCTGTAAGCCTGTGAAGGTGTCTGGAGACGGATGCTGGAGGTATCAGAAGTGCGAATGCTGACATGAGTAGCGTTAAAGCGGGTGAAAAGCCCGCTCGCCGTAAGCGCAAGGTTTCCTACGCAACGTTCATCGGCGTAGGGTGAGTCGGCCCCTAAGGCGAGGCAGAGATGCGTAGCTGATGGGAAACAGGTCAATATTCCTGTACCGATCAATAGTGCGATGTGGGGACGGAGAAGGTTAGCTCAGCCAACTGTTGGATATGTTGGTTCAAGCCTGTAGTCGTGCCCGGTAGGCAAATCCGCCGGGCTAAGATGAGGGGTGATAACGAGTCTGCTTGCAGACGAAGTGAGTGATACCCTGCTTCCAGGAAAAGCCACTAAGCTTCAGCTATTGACGACCGTACCGCAAACCGACACTGGTGCGCGAGATGAGTATTCTAAGGCGCTTGAGAGAACTCAGGAGAAGGAACTCGGCAAATTGATACCGTAACTTCGGGAGAAGGTATGCCCCAAGTAGGTGGACTCGTACAGAGCGAGCCCAAAGGGGTTGCAAAAAATCGGTGGCTGCGACTGTTTAATAAAAACACAGCACTCTGCAAACACGAAAGTGGACGTATAGGGTGTGACGCCTGCCCGGTGCTGGAAGATTAAATGATGGGGTGCAAGCTCTTGATTGAAGTCCCAGTAAACGGCGGCCGTAACTATAACGGTCCTAAGGTAGCGAAATTCCTTGTCGGGTAAGTTCCGACCTGCACGAATGGCGTAACGATGGCCACGCTGTCTCCTCCTGAGACTCAGCGAAGTTGAAATGTTTGTGATGATGCAATCTCCCCGCGGAAAGACGGAAAGACCCCATGAACCTTTACTGTAGCTTTGTATTGGACTTTGAACAGATCTGTGTAGGATAGGTGGGAGGCTTTGAAGTGAGGACGCTAGTTCTCATGGAGCCAACGTTGAAATACCACCCTGGTGTGTTTGAGGTTCTAACCTAGGTCCCTTATCGGGATCGGGGACAGTGCATGGTAGGCAGTTTGACTGGGGCGGTCTCCTCCCAAAGTGTAACGGAGGAGTTCGAAGGTACGCTAGTTACGGTCGGACATCGTGACGATAGTGCAATGGCATAAGCGTGCTTAACTGCGAGACTGACAAGTCGAGCAGATGCGAAAGCAGGACATAGTGATCCGGTGGTTCTGTATGGAAGGGCCATCGCTCAACGGATAAAAGGTACTCTGGGGATAACAGGCTGATACCGCCCAAGAGTTCATATCGACGGCGGTGTTTGGCACCTCGATGTCGGCTCATCTCATCCTGGGGCTGTAGTCGGTCCCAAGGGTATGGCTGTTCGCCATTTAAAGAGGTACGTGAGCTGGGTTTAAAACGTCGTGAGACAGTTTGGTCCCTATCTTCCGTGGGCGCTGCAGATTTGAGGAAGCCTGCTCCTAGTACGAGAGGACCGGAGTGGACACACCTCTGGTGTACCTGTTGTCACGCCAGTGGCATCGCAGGGTAGCTATGTGTGGAAGAGATAACCGCTGAAAGCATCTAAGCGGGAAACTCGTTTCAAGATGAGATCTGCCGGGGCCTCGAGCCCCCTGAAGGGTCGTTGTAGACCACGACGTTGATAGGCTGGGTGTGGAAGCGCAGTAATGCGTTAAGCTAACCAGTACTAATTGCCCGTGCGGCTTGACCCTATAACTTTGATATGTTCAAAGACTTGTAGTTATGCCAAGTACGCAATCAAATTAACCTCAATACGATTGAGCTGATTGAAGACTCTATGAATTCGCAACGCAGTTCACCAAATGAACTGCCAAGCACCCAGTTATGCCTGATGACCATAGCAAGTTGGTCCCACTCCTTCCCATCCCGAACAGGACAGTGAAACGACTTTGCGCCGATGATAGTGCGGGTTCCCGTGTGAAAGTAGGTCATCGTCAGGCTCTTACAGCCCAAACCGCCCTCCACTCGACAGAGTCGGAGGGCGTTTTGCTTTGGGGGCGCCACAATCGCACAGCACTCCATTGCAGGGGCATGAAAAGGGCTCCCTCTGCCCTGTAGAACATCTCCTCACCTGGCCACACCGCAGAGGCCGGGACTGACCGCAGGCACCTGACCTCCAGGCAGATCAAGGCCGTTCTACACAGCACACCCGCAACAACACAGCATCTCACAAAGCAAGGTCCCATAGAAACCCGCAATCTAGGTGCATACACCGCCATCAATAGCCCGAATTCTTCCGCCCGAAGAAATGCAGATGATGATCCCTTGAGCGCTATCGATCACATGGCTCGAGATCGTGAAACTCGCTCCGATGCCGTTGAGGGCACCCCAGCGGTTCACGGTCAGAACGGATGCATGGCTGCTGAAGTGCACCACGGTGCCACGGCCAGGCGTGAAGACCTGCAGCAACTCGTCGCTATCGTGGGTGATAGGGGCGCGCTCCTCGAAGGTTCCGTTGTTGTTGCGATCAAGGAAAACAATCCAGCCGCAACTCCAGTCGGAGGCAGCAATGCTGCTGCATGCCCCGTGGTCCAGGACGTTGTGCTTGCGGATCTTGATGTCCTCGCCCCTGCGTACCGCCTCGGAGCGCGCCAGGAGCAGGGCGCCCTTGAGTTCGGAAGCGCTTTGGTGAATGCGCAGGCGGCTGATCTGACTGCCGACCCCGGGTGTGGCAAGCGTGGCCAGGATGGCAAGCAGGGCGAGCACGCACAATAGCTCGACCAGGGTCAAGCCTCCGGCTGGTCTATGCCTGCTCGTGATGAGGCAGGGCGGGTCTTGGTGCATCCGTGTGACTGCTTCTGTGAGTGAGAAATCGCAGTTGTCGCAGAAAGCCAGGCGGCGGGGTTGATGCAGGTGGACAAGTCTCCGATCCACTGGAGGGTGCGCATTCATGAGTGCTGCTGAACAGCCTTGGGAAAAGCAAAAATTAGTGCTCGTTTTGCCAAAAGGGCATTCATTCGCAGGCTACAATGCGAGTCGCAGTAAGGCTGGTTCGACGAAACGGCAGGCAACTAAAAAATTTTTAGGGGTTTGTTGGTAGAGTTAAAAAAAATCCGCTATAATTGCAAGTTCTCCGGAGGGGTGCCCGAGTGGCTAAAGGGGGCAGACTGTAAATCTGTTGGCTTACGCCTACACTGGTTCGAATCCAGTCCCCTCCACCAAATTTGAGAGTCGAGGTCCTCGTTGGGGTGCGACGCTGGTTGAGAAGCCAAGCGGGAGTAGTTCAATGGTAGAACCTTAGCCTTCCAAGCTAATGACGCGGGTTCGATTCCCGTCTCCCGCTCCATGTTGGTTTGGAGAATGTTTGAGCGCAATGCGCTGTGAAGTTGCCCATGTGGCTCAGTGGTAGAGCACTCCCTTGGTAAGGGAGAGGTCGCGGGTCCGATTCCCGCCATGGGCACCACAAGTTTCAGGTGCGTCCGTTCGGGTAGCGCCTTTATTTTTGGGTGTAAGTTTTCGGAGTCAAGAAATGGCAAAGGAAAAATTCGAACGGACCAAGCCGCACGTGAACGTCGGTACCATCGGTCACGTTGACCACGGTAAGACTACGCTGACGGCTGCTATCGCTACCGTTCTGTCGAAGAAGTTTGGCGGCGAAGCCAAGGCCTACGACCAGATCGACGCGGCTCCGGAAGAAAAGGCCCGCGGCATTACCATCAACACCGCTCACGTCGAGTACGAAACGGCTAACCGCCACTACGCTCACGTGGACTGCCCTGGTCACGCCGACTATGTGAAGAACATGATCACTGGCGCTGCTCAGATGGACGGCGCCATCCTGGTGTGCTCCGCTGCTGACGGCCCGATGCCCCAGACCCGCGAGCACATCCTGCTGGCTCGTCAGGTGGGCGTGCCCTACATCATCGTGTTCCTGAACAAGTGCGACATGGTGGACGACGAAGAACTGCTCGAGCTGGTCGAGATGGAAGTTCGCGAACTCCTCGACAAGTACGATTTCCCTGGCGACGACACCCCGATCATCCGTGGTTCCGCCAAGCTGGCCCTGGAAGGCGACCAGTCCGACAAGGGTGAGCCCGCCATCATGCGCCTGGCTGAAGCCCTGGACACCTACATCCCCACGCCTGAGCGCGCTGTGGACGGTGCCTTCCTGATGCCCGTGGAAGACGTGTTCTCGATCTCCGGTCGTGGTACCGTGGTGACGGGTCGTGTCGAGCGCGGCATCATCAAGGTCGGCGAAGAAATCGAAATCGTCGGTATCCGTGACACCCAGAAGACCACGGTCACTGGCGTGGAAATGTTCCGCAAGCTGCTGGACCAGGGTCAAGCTGGCGACAACGTGGGTCTGCTGCTGCGCGGCACGAAGCGCGAAGACGTCGAGCGCGGCCAGGTGCTGTGCAAGCCCGGCTCGATCAAGCCGCACACGCATTTCACCGCTGAGGTGTATGTTCTGTCGAAGGACGAAGGCGGCCGCCACACTCCTTTCTTCAACAACTACCGCCCACAGTTCTATTTCCGTACGACTGACGTGACCGGCTCCATCGAGCTGCCCGCAGACAAGGAAATGGTGATGCCTGGTGACAACGTGTCCATCACCGTGAAGCTGATCGCCCCGATCGCCATGGAAGAAGGTCTGCGTTTCGCCATCCGCGAAGGCGGCCGTACCGTCGGCGCTGGCGTGGTTGCCAAGATCATTGCGTAATTCGTGAGATCGTAGGGGTATAGCTCAATTGGCAGAGCGTCGGTCTCCAAAACCGAAGGTTGTAGGTTCGATTCCTACTGCCCCTGCCACCTAAGGGTGGTGAACAACAAGCCCGCCAAGCCTTGGCGGGCTTCGGCGTCTTGTGCGACGCTGTGTTAAGTAAAGATTGCAGTCACATATGGCCACTTCTCAGGTTGAAACCGTTAGTACTGGAGCTGACAAGGCGAAGCTCGCGTTTGTCGCTGTACTGGTGCTGGCGGCTATCGCGGGTTTTTATCTGCTTGCCAAGCAAGGCCCGGTCGTTCAGTGGGCTGTTCTCCTGGTGGGGTTGGTGGCTGCGGCTGTCGTATTCCTCGTGTCCGAGCCTGGCCGCCAGTTCGTGGCCTTTGCGCGTGACGCCTGGAGGGAAGTCAACAAGGTCGTCTGGCCTACGCGCAAGGAAACCCTGCAGATGACGGGCTATGTGTTCGCCTTCGTGGTGATCATGGCTTTGTTCTTGTGGTTTACGGACAAAACCCTCGAGTGGGTTCTGTACGATCTGATTCTGGGCTGGAGGAAGTAACCGATGACTGATGACGCCATGGAAAATGCTGGCGCTGCATCCGCAGTTCCGGTCACTGTTTCTTCCGGTAATCCGGATCTGCGCTGGTATATCGTTCACGCCTACTCCGGCATGGAGAAGGCGGTCGAGCGCAACATTCTCGAGCGCATCGCGCGTGCGGGCATGCAGGACAAGTTTGGCCGCATTCTGGTTCCGACCGAAGAAGTGGTCGAGATGAAGAATGGCCAGCGCAAGACGACCGAGCGTCGTCTGTTCCCGGGCTACGTGTTCGTCGAAATGGAAATGGAAGACGACACCTGGCACCTGGTCAAGCACACCAGCAAGGTCACGGGCTTTGTGGGTGGTGCCAAGAACCGTCCTGCGCCGATCTCTGAAGAAGAAGTTCAGAAGATCGTGAGCCAGATGGAGCAGGGCACGGACAAGCCGCGCCACAAGATCGAGTTCACTGTGGGTGAGCTGATCCGCGTGAAGGAAGGCCCGTTCACGGACTTCAACGGCACGGTGGAAGAAGTCAACTACGAAAAGAACCGCCTGCGCGTGTCGGTGATGATTTTCGGACGCTCCACTCCGGTCGAACTGGAATTCGGTCAGGTCGAGAAGACCTGATCTGTCAAAGATCAGCGCGTCGGTGCGCTACAGCTCAGCACCGGCATCGCTTTGTTTTCGAGCTGCAACCCCGGGGAGCGGGCCTTGCATTCCAAGGTTCGCGTTATGACCCGTAAGGAATCTAGCCATGGCGAAAAAAATCGTCGGCTTTATCAAGCTGCAAGTTCCAGCTGGTAAGGCAAATCCATCTCCTCCAATTGGTCCGGCACTGGGTCAACGTGGTCTGAACATCATGGAGTTCTGCAAGGCATTCAATGCGCAGACTCAAGGTGTCGAGCCAGGTCTGCCACTGCCTGTGGTGATCACGGCCTTTGCTGACAAGAGCTTCACGTTCATCATCAAGACGCCTCCAGCGACCGTGCTGATCAAGAAGGCCATCAAGCTGGACAAGGGTTCTTCGAACGCCCTGTCCACGAAGGTCGGCAAGATCACCCGCGCTCAGCTGGAAGAAATCGCCAAGACCAAGCTGAAGGACATGAACGCAGCCAGCGTTGACGCTGCTGTGCGCACTCTGGCAGGTTCGGCCCGCTCCATGGGCGTGACGGTGGAGGGACTGTAATCATGGCAAAGTTGACCAAGAAGCAAAAAGCATTGGCCGGCAAGGTCGACAGCACCAAGCTGTACGCATTCGCCGACGCTGTGGCTATCGTGAAGGAAGCCGCTACCGCCAAGTTCGACGAGTCCATCGACGTTGCCGTGCAACTCGGCGTGGACGCGAAGAAGTCGGACCAAGTGGTTCGTGGCGCTGTCGTGCTGCCTCACGGCACCGGCAAGACCACCCGCGTGGCTGTGTTCGCCCAAGGCGCCAAGGCTGAAGAAGCCAAGGCCGCCGGCGCCGACATCGTCGGCATGGACGATCTGGCTGCCCAAGTCAAGGCTGGCGACATGCCTTTCGACGTGGTGATCGCTGCTCCCGACGCAATGCGCATCGTGGGTACCCTGGGTCAGATCCTGGGCCCGCGCGGCCTGATGCCTAACCCCAAGGTGGGCACGGTGACTCCTGATGTGGCCACGGCTGTGAAGAACGCCAAGGCTGGTCAGATCCAGTTCCGCGTCGACAAGGCCGGCATCATCCACGGCACGATCGGTCGTCGTTCGTTCGACAACGAGAAGCTGCAGGGTAACCTGGCTGCTCTGGTCGAAGCCCTGAACAAGGCCAAGCCAGCTACGAGCAAGGGCGTGTACCTGCGCAAGGTCGCTGTGTCCTCCACCATGGGCGTTGGCGTCCGCGTGGATACACAGACCATCGCAGCGTAATCGCTTCAAGAAATCTTCGGGTGCTCGCAAGAGTGCTCGATGTGGTGGGCTGGCACCGATCCGTCGGTGTCAGGTCATCCAAGACCGTTGGTGTGCAGGCAGGCTGCACTTAAATCACGATGATGCCAACGCAGATGGCGATCCCGCTGCAGATGGAACGAGAAATTTTTCCTCAACAGTTGGTCGCTGAAACCCAAGAGCGCGCACGGAGAACCTGTTCGAAGTGCGCATATGAAGGAGTAGACCTTGAGTCTTAATCGCAGTGAGAAAGAAGCGGTCATCAATGAAGTGACCAGCCTCGCCGCAAAAGCTCAAACGCTGGTGTTCGCGGAATACCGTGGCATCACGGTCGCCGACATGACCAAGCTGCGCGTTGAAGCCCGCAACCAAGGCGTCAGCCTGAGCGTTCTGAAGAACACTCTGGCACGTCGTGCGGTGGCTGGCGGCCAGTTTGACGTGGTGGCAGACCAGATGACCGGTCCGCTGATCTATGGCTTCTCCGAAGACGCTGTGGCCGCTGCCAAGGTGGTGGCCGATTTCGCGAAGACCAACGACAAGTTGGTGATTCGCGGTGGCGCTTTCGCAGGCAAGGCCCTGGACGTCAATGGCGTGAAGCAACTGGCAAGCATCCCTTCCAAGGAAGTGCTGCTGGCCCAACTGTGTGGCTTGCTCATGTCGCCTATCTCGCGTACAGCCGTTGTGCTGGGCGCTCTGGCGGCAAAGAAGGGCGAAGGCGAAGCTGCAGCTGCTTAAATTTGAAAAGCACGCAGTTATCCCCATATAAACCAATTGTTAGGAAATCAAAATGGCATTCGATAAAGACGCATTCTTGACCGCTCTGGACAGCATGACGGTTATGGAACTCAATGACCTGGTGAAGGCCATTGAAGAGAAGTTCGGCGTGTCCGCCGCTGCTATGGCTGCTCCCGCTGCTGGCGGCGCTGCTGGTGGCGCTGCTGCTGCTGAAGAAAAGACTGAGTTCAACCTGGTTCTGCTCGAAGCAGGCGCCAACAAGGTTGGCGTGATCAAGGCCGTGCGTGAAATCACCGGTCTGGGCCTGAAGGAAGCCAAGGACATGGTCGACGGCGCTCCCAAGACCCTGAAGGAAGCCATGCCCAAGGCTGACGCTGAAGCCGCTGCCAAGAAGCTGGTTGAAGCCGGTGCCAAGGCTGAACTGAAGTAATTCGCTCAGTTCTGAGGGCTGGAGGTTCCATTTGGGGCCTCCAGCCTTTGGTGCTTCTAGCGCGCGGCAATGTCCGTCAGCTGGAAGACGCCTTGTCTGACGACCTCGATGGTCGTTTTGTCGTCAGATCGAGGTGGTAATTTCGGGCCATTGTGTCCAGAGCGCACCAGAAAGCGGTTCCTGTTCCGGCAACCATTTTCTAGTGCCTTCTGATTCATCCGACAGCAGAAGGTGCCTTGGTTCGGGCGATGTGCAACGCATCGCCGTCCGCCATGGTTGGTAGTGGCCAACCGCCAAGCCTACAAGCGTGCCTTGTAGGGCAGTCGTCGAAGACCAGTTTCATGTCTTTGCCTGGAGATCTCATGGCCCAAACTTCCACGTACAGCTACACCGAGCGCAAGCGGATTCGCAAGAGCTTCGGCAGCCGTGACAGTGTGCTCAAAGTGCCTTATCTGTTGCAGATGCAGCGTGATGCCTACACCGCATTCCTGCAAGCTGGTACAGCCCCTCAAAAACGCAGCGATGATGGCCTGCAGGCCGCGTTCAACGCCGCATTCCCCATCGTTTCGCACAACGGCTTCGTCGAGATGAAGTTTGTCGAGTACAACCTCGCCAAGCCTGCTTTCGATGTGCGTGAGTGCCAGACCCGTGGATTGACCTTTGCATCGGCCGTGCGCGCCAAGGTGCAATTGATCATCTATGACCGCGAATCCTCCACCGCCGCTTCCAAGGTCGTCAAGGAAGTGAAGGAGCAGGAAGTCTACATGGGTGAAGTGCCGCTGATGACGGACAAGGGTTCGTTCATCATCAATGGTACCGAGCGCGTGATCGTGTCCCAGCTGCACCGTTCGCCAGGCGTGTTCTTCGAGCATGACAAGGGCAAGACGCACAGCTCGGGCAAGCTGCTGTTCTCGGCACGCATCATTCCCTACCGCGGCTCGTGGCTCGACTTCGAATTCGACCCGAAGGACATCCTGTACTTCCGCGTCGACCGTCGCCGCAAGATGCCCGTGACGATCCTGCTGAAGGCCATCGGCCTGAATCCGGAATCCATCCTCGCGAACTTCTTCGTGAACGATAACTTCCGCCTGATGGACAGCGGCGCACAGATGGAATTCGTGCCCGAGCGCCTGAAGGGTGAAGTGGCACGTTTCGACATCACCGACAAGTCCGGCAAGGTCGTCGTGGCCAAGGACAAGCGCATCACCGCACGCCACACGCGTGAGCTGGAGCAGTCCGGTACCACCCACGTGAGCGTGCCCGAGGACTTCCTCATCGGCCGCGTGGTGGCACGCAACATCGTCGACGGCGACACGGGTGAAATCATCGCCAAGGCCAACGACGAGCTGACCGAAGCGCTGCTCAAGAAGCTGCGCTCCGCCGGCGTGCGCGAAATCCAGTGCATCTACACGAACGAGCTGGACCAGGGCGCCTACATCTCGCAGACGCTGCGCATCGACGAAACCGTCGATGAGTTCGCCGCACGCGTGGCCATCTACCGCATGATGCGCCCCGGCGAGCCTCCAACGGAAGACGCCGTGCAGGCGCTGTTCCAGCGTCTGTTCTACAACCCGGACACGTACGACCTGTCGCGCGTGGGCCGCATGAAGTTCAACGCCAAGGTCGGCCGCGATGGCGCGACCGGCCCGATGGTGCTGGACAACGACGACATCCTCTCCGTGGTGAAGATCCTCGTGGACCTGCGCAACGGCAAGGGCGAAGTCGACGATATCGATCACCTGGGCAATCGCCGCGTGCGCTGCGTGGGCGAACTGGCGGAAAACCAGTACCGCACCGGCCTGGCACGTATCGAGAAGGCCGTGAAGGAACGTCTGGGTCAGGCGGAGCAAGAGCCACTGATGCCGCACGACCTGATCAACTCCAAGCCGATCTCCGCGGCGCTGAAGGAGTTCTTCGGTGCATCGCAGCTGTCGCAGTTCATGGACCAGACCAACCCCCTGGCCGAAATCACCCACAAGCGCCGTGTTTCGGCCCTTGGCCCGGGTGGTCTGACACGCGAGCGCGCAGGCTTTGAAGTGCGCGACGTGCACGTGACCCACTACGGCCGCGTCTGCCCTATCGAAACGCCTGAAGGCCCGAACATCGGTCTGATCAACTCGCTGGCCCTGTACGCCCGCCTGAACGAATACGGCTTCATCGAGACGCCGTATCGCCGCGTGGTGGACGGCAAGGTCACGATGGAAATCGACTACCTGTCGGCCATCGAGGAAGGCAAGTACATCATCGCCCAGGCCAATGCGACCCTGGACGAGGAAGGCCGCCTGACCGGTGACCTCGTGTCGGCCCGTGAAAAGGGTGAATCCACGCTGGTGTCGGCAGAGCGCGTGCAGTACATGGACGTGTCGCCTGCCCAGATCGTTTCCGTGGCTGCCTCGCTGGTTCCGTTCCTTGAGCACGATGACGCGAACCGCGCGCTGATGGGCGCCAACATGTCGCGTCAGGCCGTGCCTGTGCTGCGTCCCGAAAAGCCGATGGTCGGCACCGGGATCGAGCGCGTGGCCGCCGTGGACTCCGGCACCGTCGTGACCGCCATGCGCGGTGGCGTGGTCGACTATGTCGACGCGACCCGCATCGTGGTGCGTGTGAACGACGACGAAGCCGTTGCCGGCGAAGTCGGCGTGGACATCTACAACCTGATCAAGTACCAGCGCTCCAACCAGAACACCAACATCCACCAGCGTCCGATCGTCCAGAAGGGCGACAAGCTGGCCAAGGGCGACGTGGTGGCTGACGGTGCGTCGACCGACCTGGGCGAAATCGCCATCGGCCAGAACATGCTGATCGCGTTCATGCCCTGGAACGGCTACAACTACGAAGACTCGGTGATGATCAACGAGCGCATCGTGGCAGAAGACCGCTACACCTCGATCCACATCGAGGAACTGGTGGTGATGGCCCGCGACACGAAGCTCGGCCCTGAGGAAATCACGCGCGACATTCCGAACCTGTCGGAACAGCAGCTGAACCGCCTCGACGAGTCCGGCATCATCTACGTGGGTGCGGAAGTGCAGCCCGGCGACACGCTGGTCGGCAAGGTCACGCCCAAGGGCGAGACCACGCTCACGCCTGAAGAGAAGCTGCTGCGCGCCATCTTCGGCGAGAAGGCTTCGGACGTGAAGGACACCTCGCTGCGTGTGGATCAGGGCTCCTCGGGCACCGTGATCGACGTGCAGGTGTTCACCCGCGAAGGCATCCAGCGCGACAAGCGCGCCCAGCAGATCATCGACGATGAACTCAAGCGCTACCGCCTGGACCTGAACGACCAGCTGCGCATCGTGGAGGCCGACGCGTTCGACCGTATCGAGAAGCTGCTGATCGGCCAGGTGGCCAACGGCGGCCCGCAGAAGCTCGCCAAGGGCACGAAGATCGACAAGGCCTACCTCGACGGCGTGGACAAGTTCCACTGGTTCGACATCCGTCCTGCCGACGACAACGTCGCTACCCAGCTCGAGTCCATCAAGAACGCGCTGGAGCAGACGCGCCACGCGTTCGACCTGGCCTTCGAAGAGAAGCGCAAGAAGCTCACGCAGGGCGACGAGCTGCCGGCTGGCGTGCTGAAGATGGTCAAGGTGTACCTGGCCGTCAAGCGTCGCCTGCAGCCCGGTGACAAGATGGCCGGTCGTCACGGCAACAAGGGTGTGGTCTCCAAGATCACCCCGGTCGAGGACATGCCTTATCTGGCAGACGGCACCACCGCAGACATCGTGCTGAACCCGCTGGGCGTGCCATCGCGCATGAACATCGGCCAGGTGCTGGAAGTCCACCTGGGCTGGGCCGGCAAGGGCCTGGGCCAGCGCATCGACGCGATGCTGCGCGACCACGCACGTGCCGAAGAGATCCGTGCCCTGATGGAGCAGATCTACAACTCGAGCGGCCGCAAGGAAGAGCTGTCGCAGCTGTCTGACGACGAGATCATGAACATGGCCGGCAACCTGCGCAGCGGCGTGCCGTACGCATCGCCCGTGTTCGATGGCGCATCGGAAGCCGAGATCAAGGACATGCTCAAGCTGGCCTATCCGGACGATATCGCGAAGGCCAAGGGCCTGACCGAGACACGCACGCAGGCGTACCTGTATGACGGCCGTACCGGCGAGCGCTTCGAGCGCCCGACCACCATCGGCTACATGCACTACCTGAAGCTGCACCACCTGGTCGACGACAAGATGCACGCCCGCTCCACCGGTCCGTACTCGCTCGTGACGCAACAGCCGCTGGGCGGCAAGGCCCAGTTCGGTGGCCAGCGTTTCGGTGAAATGGAAGTGTGGGCGCTGGAAGCTTACGGCGCCGCCTACGTGCTGCAGGAAATGCTGACGGTGAAGTCCGACGACGTGGTGGGCCGTACCAAGGTGTACGAGAACATCGTCAAGGGCGAACACTCGATCGAAGCCGGCATGCCGGAATCGTTCAATGTGCTGGTCAAGGAAATCCGTTCCTTGGGCCTGGACATCGAACTGGAACGTTCTTAATTATTGAAAAGGGAAAGAGTCCATGAAATCGTTACTCGACCTGTTCAAGCAATTCACGCCTGATGAGCATTTCGATGCCATCAAGATCGGCATGGCTTCGCCCGAGAAGATCCGCTCGTGGTCTTTCGGCGAGGTGAAGAAGCCTGAGACGATCAACTACCGCACGTTCAAGCCCGAGCGTGACGGCCTGTTCTGCGCAAAGATCTTCGGCCCGATCAAGGACTACGAATGCCTTTGCGGCAAGTACAAGCGTCTGAAGCACCGCGGCGTGATCTGCGAGAAGTGCGGCGTTGAAGTCACGCAGACCAAGGTTCGCCGCGAGCGCATGGGTCACATCGACCTGGCCGCTCCCTGCGCGCACATCTGGTTCCTGAAGTCGCTGCCGTCGCGTCTGGGCCTGGTGCTCGACATGACGCTGCGCGACATCGAGCGCGTGCTGTACTTCGAAGCCTATGTGGTGACCGACCCCGGCATGACCCCGCTGAAGAAGTTCAGCATCATGTCCGAGGACGACTATGACGCCAAGCGCAAGGAATACGGCGATGAATTCATCGCCAAGATGGGCGCCGAAGGCATCAAGGACCTGCTGGAAAACATCGACATCGACCTCGAGATCGAGCGTCTGCGTGGCGATCTGACCGGCTCGGAAGTCAAGGTCAAGAAGAACGCCAAGCGCCTGAAGGTGCTCGAGGCGTTCAAGAAGTCGGGCATCAAGCCCGAGTGGATGGTGTTGGAAGTGCTGCCCGTGCTGCCACCGGACCTGCGTCCGCTGGTGCCACTGGACGGCGGCCGCTTCGCGACCTCCGACCTGAACGACCTGTACCGCCGCGTCATCAACCGCAACTCGCGTCTGCGCCGCCTGCTGGAGCTGAAGGCTCCGGAAATCATCGCGCGCAACGAAAAGCGCATGCTGCAGGAAGCGGTGGACTCGCTGCTGGACAACGGCCGTCGCGGCAAGGCGATGACCGGTGCGAACAAGCGTGCCCTCAAGTCGCTGGCCGACATGATCAAGGGCAAGAGCGGTCGTTTCCGTCAGAACCTGCTGGGCAAGCGCGTGGACTACTCCGGTCGTTCCGTGATTACCGTGGGTCCTTACCTCAAGCTGCACCAGTGCGGCCTGCCCAAGCTGATGGCTCTCGAGCTGTTCAAGCCATTCATCTTCTCGCGCCTCGAAGCGATGGGCATCGCCACGACCATCAAGGCTGCCAAGAAGGAAGTGGAAGCCGGCACGCCAGTGGTGTGGGACATCCTGGAAGAGGTCATCAAGGAGCACCCGGTCATGCTGAACCGTGCTCCTACGCTGCACCGCCTGGGTATTCAGGCCTTCGAGCCCATCCTCATCGAAGGCAAGGCGATCCAGCTGCACCCGCTGGTCTGCGCGGCGTTCAACGCCGACTTCGACGGTGACCAGATGGCCGTTCACGTGCCGCTGTCCGTGGAAGCGCAGCTCGAAGCCCGCACACTGATGCTGGCATCGAACAACGTGCTGTTCCCGGCTTCGGGCGAGCCTTCCATCGTTCCTTCCCAGGACGTGGTGCTGGGTCTTTATCACGCAACGCGTGACAAGATCAACGGCAAGGGCGAAGGCATGGTGTTCTCCGACGTGGGCGAAGTGCAGCGCGCACTCGACGCCAACGAGGTCGAGCTGGCCACACGCATCAGCGTGCGCCTGGTCGAGTGGACCAAGAACAAGGCGACAGGCGAGTTCGAGCCCGAAACCAAGCTGACGGAAACCACCGTCGGCCGTGCGCTGCTGTCCGAGATCCTGCCCAAGGGCCTGGCGTTCTCGAACCTGAACAAGGCGCTGAAGAAGAAGGAAATCTCCAAGCTGATCAACACCAGCTTCCGCAAGTGCGGCCTGAAGGAAACCGTGGTGTTCGCAGACAAGCTGCTGCAGAACGGCTTCCGCCTGGCCACGCGCGCCGGTATCTCCATCTGCGTGGACGACATGCTCGTGCCGCCGCAGAAGGCGGAGATCATCGGCCGCGCCGAGAAGGAAGTGAAGGAGATCGAGCAGCAGTACGTCTCCGGTCTCGTGACCACGGGCGAACGCTACAACAAGGTCGTGGACATCTGGGGCAAGGCCGGTGACGAAGTCTCCAAGGTCATGATGGCCCAGCTGGCCAAGCAGAAGACCATCGACCGCCACGGCAACGAAGTCGACCAGGAATCGTTCAACTCGATCTACATGATGGCCGACTCCGGCGCCCGCGGTTCCGCAGCGCAGATTCGCCAGCTCGCCGGCATGCGTGGCCTGATGGCCAAGCCTGACGGCTCGATCATCGAGACGCCTATTACCGCGAACTTCCGCGAAGGCCTGAACGTGTTGCAGTACTTCATCTCCACCCACGGTGCCCGTAAGGGTCTGGCGGATACGGCGTTGAAGACCGCGAACTCGGGTTACCTGACGCGTCGTCTGGTGGATGTGACGCAGGACCTCGTGGTGAATGAGCTGGACTGCGGCACCCACAATGGCTCGCTGATGCGCGCCATCGTCGAAGGCGGTGAAGTGATCGAGTCGCTGCGCGACCGTATCCTCGGCCGCGTGGCTGCAGAAGACATCCTGCACCCCGAGACCCGCGCCGTGCTGGCTCCCGCCGGCACGATGATGGACGAAGACACGATCGAGGAACTGGAAGCCCAGGGCGTGGACGAAGTGAAGGTGCGCACCGCCCTGACCTGCGAAACGCGCTACGGCCTGTGCGCCAAGTGCTACGGCCGCGACCTGGGCCGTGGCGGCCTGATCAACCTCGGCGAGGCCGTGGGTGTGATCGCCGCCCAGTCCATCGGTGAACCGGGTACCCAGCTGACCATGCGTACGTTCCACATCGGTGGTGCGGCTTCGCGTGCCGCCATCGCCTCGAGCGTGGAAGCCAAGTCGAACGGTTCGATCAGCTTCAACAGCACGATGCGCTACGTGACCAACACCAAGGGTGAACTGGTGGTGATTTCGCGTTCCGGCGAAATCGTCATCAGCGAAAACGGTCGCGAGCGTGAGCGTCACAAGGTGCCTTACGGCGCTACGCTGACGATCAAGGCCGATCAGACGATCAAGGCTGGCGCGATTCTCGCCAACTGGGATCCGCTGACTCGCCCGATCATCACCGAGTACGCCGGTCGTGTGAAGTTCGAGAACGTTGAGGAAGGCCTCACCGTCGCCAAGCAGGTCGATGAAGTGACCGGTCTGTCCACGCTCGTTGTGATCGATCCGAAGCGCCGCGGCTCCGCCAAGGTGGTGCGTCCGCAGGTCAAGCTGATCGACGCGAACGGTCAGGAAGTGAAGATCCCCGGCACCGATCATTCGGTGACGATCGGCTTCCAGATCGGCGCGCTGATCCAGGTGCGCGATGACCAGGACGTGGGCCCGGGCGAAGTGCTGGCGCGTATCCCGGTCGAAGGTCAGAAGACCCGCGACATTACCGGTGGTCTGCCACGTGTGGCCGAACTGTTCGAAGCGCGTTCGCCGAAGGACAAGGGCATGCTGGCCGAAATGACCGGCACGATCTCGTTCGGCAAGGAAACCAAGGGCAAGGTCCGCCTCCAGATCACCGATCCGGAAGGCAAGGTCTGGGACGAACTGGTTCCCAAGGAAAAGAACGTGCTGGTGCACGAAGGCCAGGTCGTGAACAAGGGCGAGCTGGTCGTCGACGGCCCGGCGGATCCGCAGGACATCCTGCGCCTGCTGGGTATCGAGGAACTGTCGCGCTACATCGTGGACGAAGTGCAGGACGTGTACCGCTTGCAGGGCGTGAAGATCAATGACAAGCACATTGAAGTGATCGTGCGTCAGATGCTGCGTCGTGTGGTGGTTGAGAACATCGGCGAGTCCACCTACATCTCGGGTGAACAAGTCGAACGTTCGGAAATCCTCAACACGAACGAAGCGCTGCAGAAGGAAGGCAAGATTCCTGCCACGTACTCCAACATCCTGTTGGGTATCACGAAGGCATCGCTGTCCACCGACTCGTTCATCTCGGCCGCGTCCTTCCAGGAAACGACCCGCGTGCTCACCGAGGCTGCCATCATGGGCAAGCGCGACGAGCTGCGTGGCCTGAAGGAAAACGTGATCGTGGGTCGTCTGATCCCGGCAGGTACGGGTCTGGCATACCACCAGGCACGCAAGGCCAAGGACGCCATGGACGAAGCCGAGCGCCGCGCCATCGCCGAATCGGAAGCCGCCGAAATGGCTGCCGTGGACAGCGCCGACGATGCGGTCGAGCCCGCCGCCCAGAACGAGGGCACGCAAGCTGCAGAGTGATTCCGCAGCGCCTGGCGTCCATCGTGACCACCGGGATTCATGCATGACCGCGTGAATCCTGGTTCGATCAACTCCCGCCCTGCTGTGCATGACCTGCACAAGCGGCGCGGGAGTTTCATTTTTTCAGGTGTGCGGCTTTCCGCATGCCGCTTTCGCAGGCGATACTGGATACTGCGAACTCTCATGTCTCACCAAACGGATCGCCACATATGTTCCTCACGGGCTGGCTCATCGTTCTGGCAGTGCTGCTGTTCTGGGCTGTCGGCGCCTACAACCGGCTGATGCGCCTGCGCTCGTCGGCGATCCAGGCGTTTGGCGCGCTCGATGCCGAACTGCTGCGCCGCACCGCGCTGCTTGCCGAATACGATGCCACGGTGACGGGGCCGCGCCTGCCGGAGGATGCGCAGATGCATGAGGCATTGAGGGCATCCGTCACCCAGTACGCTGCCTCGCTTGCCGTGATGCGTGCAAGGCCTCTGGATGCCAGCGCGGGCTCCGCGCTGGTGGCCGGCGGCAAGGTGCTCGATGCGGCCTGGCAGAAGCTGCTGGAGTCATCGCCCGAGCCCGCGCGTGAAGGCGAGGCCGTCGATGCCGTGCAGACCTTGAACTCGCTGATCCAGCGCAGCGAGCAGCAACGCTCGCAGATCGAAAACGCCACCGCGCAATTCAATGCCGCGGTGGACCATTACAACCAGGCCGTAGCCCAGTTTCCAGCCAACCTGCTGGCATGGGTCTTCGGCTTCAAGCAGGCGCAGACGCTTTGATCCGCGCTGCGCGCTCCTGATTGGCTTTCCGACCCATGTCGACACCGGCAAACATCCCCACCGTCTCCAACAAGCGTGCGCCCACGCGCGGCCAAGGAGCCGCCGCATCGCAGCCGCAGCAGGGCCTGGCGCTGTGGAAGCAGCTCGACGCAACCGCGCAATGCCTGCAGGCGGTGCGCGGCGGCCAGTCGGCCACGGCCGTCCTGGAGCAGGTGGAGCGCAGCCTGCGCCCCGGCGTGCAGGCCCTTCTGTTCCAGGCGCTGCGCCAACTGGGCCGCGCGGTTGCGTTGCGCAAGGCGCTCGCTCCGCGCAACCCGCCGCCGCGCGTGGACAACCTGCTGTGCACCGCGTTGGCGCTGGCCTGGCAAGAGGAGGGCGCGCCCTATCCTCCCTTCACGCTGGTCAGCCAGGCCGTCGAGGCTGCGAAGAACAATCCCGCCATGCGCGGGCAGTCGGGCTTCATCAATGCCTGCCTGCGCCGCTTTCTGCGCGAGCGCGATGCCCTGGTGGCATCCACGGACAAGGACCCGGTCGCCCAATGGAACCATCCGGAATGGTGGATTCGCCGGCTGCGGAAGGACTATCCCGACCACTGGCAGCAGATCCTGCAGGCCAACAATGCCCATGCACCGATGACGCTGCGCGTGAACCAGCAACATGGCACGGCGCAGGACTATCTGAAGCGCCTCGCCGATGAGGCTGAGCTGTCTGGCGTGTTGGTCGGCCCGGTCGGCATCGAGCTGTCGCAGCCTGCACCTGTCTCGCGTCTGCCGGGCTTCGAGGCGGGCGATGTGTCGGTGCAGGATGCCGCCGCGCAGATGGCGGCGCCATTGCTGCTCGAGGGCCTTGATACCGCGGCACCGCTGCAGATACTCGATGCCTGCGCGGCCCCTGGTGGCAAGACGGCACACCTGCTGGAGATGGCTGGGGCAGGCTCGCCCGTGCAGGTGACGGCGCTCGAGATGGACGGCGTGCGCGCGCGCCGCATCGGCGAGACGCTGGAGCGCCTGCACCTGAAAGCCGGCGTGATCGTCTGCGACGCGGCCCAGGTCGAGGACTGGTGGGCCCAGGCCAACGGCAAGGCGCCTTTCGATGCGATCCTGCTGGACGCGCCGTGCAGCGCGTCCGGCATTGTGCGACGCCACCCCGACGTGCGCTGGCTGCGCCGCGAGAGCGACCTGTCGCAGCTGGCACGGCTGCAGGAGCGGCTGCTGAATGCGCTGTGGCCGCTGCTCAAGCCCGGCGGCAGGCTGCTGTACTGCACCTGCTCGGTCTTCCGCGAGGAGGGCGAGAATCAGGTCAAAGCGTTTCTCTCACGCAACAATCGCGCACAATTACTCACCTCGCCCGGGCATTTAATGCCCGGCCATTCCGCAGGGGGCGACAAGCTCGGCCAGAATGCAACAGGTGACCATGACGGCTTTTACTACGCACTTCTGCAAAAGCTGGCTGCGTGAGCTGAAGCCACGCAGCAGAATGCTTGCATCATGCCTGCAGGTGCTACTGCTGGCTGCGACCTTGGCGTTCCTTGCACTTCCCGCATCGCATGCGCAGCAACACTCCAATCAGGCACCGGGCGAGATCAAGGATTTCCGGCTGACCGAGTCGTCCGAAGGCCTGCTGCTCACCACGACCATGCGCTTCGATCTGCCAGAACAGGTCGAAGATGCGCTCTACAAGGGCATCGCGATGTATTTCGTGGCCGAGGCGCAGGTGGTGCGTGAGCGCTGGTACTGGTCCGACAGGATGGTGGCGCAGGCCACGCGCCACATGCGCCTGAGCTATCAGCCGCTCACACGCCGCTGGCGACTGAGCCAGTCGTCCACTCCCTTTTCGGACAGCGGCCTGGGCGTTTCGCTGGGGCAGAACTTCGATGAGCTTGGCGACGCGCTGGCCGTCATGCAGCGCATCACGCGCTGGAGCGTTGCGCCCGCGGATGCGCTGGATGGCAGCGGACAGCAGATCCTCCATTTCCAGTTCCGCCTCGACATGTCGCAGCTGCCGCGGCCGCTGCAGCTGAGCACCGTCGGCCGTTCCGGCTGGAACCTGCTGCTCTCGCGCAGCGTGCGTTTGACGGGCAATACGGTGGAGAGCGAAAAATGAGCGTCGAGCAGCGGCCCGTGCCTGTCTCGGAGGCTGCACGCAAGCAGGCCACCCGCGCGCGCACGGTGCGCTATGCACTGGCCATCGGTGCGGCCGTGATGTGCGCGATTGCCGTGGTGCTGCTGTTCCTGCTGACGCTGGCCACCAACAACCGCGACCTCTACGAACGCAACTTTGCCTGGCTGATGGGCGTGAACGTGCTCGTCGCCGTGGTGCTGCTGGCCGTGCTGGTCTGGGGCGCCGCGCGGTTGGTCGTGCGCCTGAAGCGTGGCCGCTTCGGCAGCCGCCTGCTCATGAAGCTGGCCGGCATCTTTGCCGTCGTCGGGGTGATTCCGGGCCTGCTGATCTACGTGGTGTCCTATCAGTTCGTATCGCGCTCGATCGAGAGCTGGTTCGACGTGCGCGTGGAAGGCGCGCTGTCCGCGGGCGTGAGCCTCGCACGGACGTCGCTCGACACCATGGGCGCGGACATCGCATCGAAGACGCGCGAGGCCAGCAGCCAGCTCGCCCAGGTGCCCGACGCAGCAGCGGGTCTTGTGCTCGACCGTATCAAGGACCAGCTGGGCGCGACCGACATGGTGCTGTGGAACTCGTCCGGCCAGCCCATCGCCAGCGCAGGGCAGTCCCGCTACTCGCTCAACCCCGAGCGGCCCACGCAGCAGCAACTGCGCAATGTGCGACAGGATCGTGTGTCCTTTCAGATCGAGGGGCTGGACGATCTCGGCTCGGCGCAGGTCGAGGAGAACGTGCGCGTGAAGGCGCTCGTCGTGGTCAGCAGCCCCACGGTGGGCCTGCTCGTCGAGCCGCGCTTCCTGCAGTCGACCGTGTTGCTGCCGCCCGCGCTGGTCGCCAACGCGATCGCCGTGCAGGAGGCCAACCGCGAATACCAGGAGAGGGCGCTTGCGCGCGGCGGCCTGCGGCGCATGTACATCGGCACTCTCACCCTGAGTCTGTTTCTTGCCGTCTTCGGCGCAGTCCTGCTGGCCGTGCTGCTGGGCAACCAGTTGGTGCGGCCGTTGCTGCTGCTCGCCGATGGTGTGCGCGAGGTGGCTTCGGGCAATCTGAGCCCGAAGGCGGCGATGCAGAGCCATGACGAGCTCAGCGGGCTCACACGGTCCTTCGCCACCATGACCCAGCAGCTGGCCGACGCGCGAGCCGCCGTCGAGCGCAGCATGGGCGACGTCGACGCCGCGCGCGCCAACCTGCAGACCATCCTGGACAACCTGACCGCCGGCGTGATCGTGCTGGACGCCGAGGGCACCATCCTCTCCTCGAACCCTGGTGCCACGCGGATCCTGCGTGCACCCATGGCCGCCTTCGAAGGCCGACTGCTGGTTGACGTGCCGGGGCTCGCGGACTTCGGTGCCTCGGTGCAGCACCACTTCGACGAGTTCCACCGCGAACGCAGCCACCACGGCCTCGATCACTGGCAGCACCCGTTCGAGCTGGATGCGCCTCCCTCGGGCGTGGGCACGCAGGGCACCAGCCTGGTGGCACGCGGTGCCGAGCTGCCAGAGGGCACGCGTCTCCTGGTGTTCGATGACATCTCCGAGATCGTCTCCGCGCAGCGCGCCCAGGCCTGGGGCGAGGTCGCACGCCGTCTCGCGCATGAGATCAAGAATCCGCTCACTCCGATCCAGCTGTCTGCCGAGCGCCTCGAAATCAAGCTCGAAGGCAAGCTGCCGCCACCCGAACAGGCCGTGCTGACCAAGTCGGTCAAGACCATCGTGGAGCAGGTCGATGCCATGAAGCGCCTGGTCAACGAGTTCCGCGACTACGCACGACTGCCGGCCGCCGAGTTGCAGAGCCTTGACCTGAACGCACTCGTCAACGACGTGCTCCACCTGTACGGCGCCGAGAACGCGACCGTGTCGGTCGAGGCCGAACTCGATCCTCGCAACCCCCACATCAACGGCGATGCGCAGCAGCTGCGGCAGGTCATACATAATCTTTTACAAAATGCCCAGGATGCCACGCAACAGGCCGCGGAACAAAGCGGCGAGCCGCTCAGGCCGGTTCGCATCAGCACCGCGGTGAGTGCTTCATCCCAACGTGTGCGTCTGACTGTGTCAGACTCGGGGCCGGGCTTTCCTGCTCATATACTGCAGCGGGCGTTCGAGCCTTATGTAACGACGAAGCCGCGCGGCACGGGATTGGGGCTCGCGGTGGTGAAAAAAATAGCAGACGAACACGGTGCACGTGTCGATTTGGTCAATCGTGTGGAAAACGATGTGGTAAAGGGGGCGCAAGTGTCGCTATCATTCCCTTTCGACATCGCTTCAGCACTTTAACAACACGCGCATATCGTGCAATAAGGGCGTATCAAAACAAATGGCAAACATTCTGGTGGTAGACGACGAACTGGGGATCCGGGATCTGTTGTCGGAAATCCTGAACGACGAAGGTCACAGCGTCGACCTCGCAGAGAACGCCACCCAGGCTCGCAACGCTCGTCTGGACAATGTCTATGACCTGGTGCTGCTGGACATCTGGATGCCCGACACCGATGGCGTGTCCCTGCTCAAGGAATGGGCCACGTCGGGCATGTTGAACATGCCGGTCATCATGATGAGCGGCCACGCCACCATCGATACGGCCGTGGAAGCCACACGTATCGGCGCCTTCTCGTTTCTCGAAAAACCCATCACCATGCAGAAACTGCTCAAGGCAGTGGAGCAGGGCCTCGCCCGCAACAACGGCAACGGTGTGCCTGCACCGGCGGCCGGTACCCAGGCCAGCTCAGGCGCTGCGCAGGCGGCACGCCCGGCAGGGGGTGCCCCGGGCCTGGCAGTGAATGGTGCAGCGGGCGCGCAGGCAACGGCTGTCGCACCGGCTCCGGAAGTGGACCAAGGCCCCTTGGCCCATCAGGGCTTTGACCTCGACCGCCCCTTGCGTGAAGCACGCGATGGCTTCGAAAAAGCATACTTCGAGTTTCATTTGGCCCGCGAAGGCGGCTCCATGACCCGTGTTGCAGAAAAAACAGGGCTCGAACGCACCCATCTTTACCGAAAGCTGCGCCAACTCGGTGTAGACTTGGGCCGTAACAAACGAAGCTGACAAGAATTCATTAAAAAAGATTTTTTCGCTGATTTGCAAAAAGAGCCAAAAAATCTGTATATAATTCAAGTCTTGCTTAGTGAGGCCCGGTAGCTCAGTTGGTAGAGCAGCGGATTGAAAATCCGCGTGTCCGTGGTTCGATTCCGCGCCAGGCCACCAGAATCCTTCAAAAGCCCGTTCAAGAAATTGGACGGGCTTTTGTCGTTCTGGCTTCCAGCAAAGTGGCTTGTCCGAGCTTCAGGCGAACTCGCTCAACCGCTGAGTCAGCTTCGTGTCTCTCTGTTGCTTGCTCACGCCTTCAAGTGCCAGCAATGGTCGCGCACATTGATTGTCTTCACAGTACGGGGCCGGTCAGGGCACGCCCCACAAGGACGGCTATTGAAGCACGAGCAGCAGGATGCCGATGGCCGCTGGAAGTGCCTGGAACAGCAGCGGCTTTCTACCCACCGTTGCGCCACCGTACAAGCCAGCACACAGGACGCAGGCCAGAAAGAATACTTTCACGCCGTGACCCTCCGGGCCCAGTGTCAGGCCCCACAGGAGCCCCGCCGCCAGGAAGCCGTTGTATAGCCCCTGGTTGGCTGCAAGAACCTTGGTGTCAGCAGCACGTTGAGGAGTGGTGCCGAAAGCTTTCATGCCCGCAGGCTTGTCCCAAAGGAACATCTCCAGCACGAGGATGTAAACATGGATCAGCGCGACGACAACGACCACGACATTCACAGCAAGCGACATCCTCTCTCCTCCTGCGCAAATGTGTCAGTTTAAGCGGCGCCGGCCCAGGCGCAATGCTGCAAAACCCGCCAGTACGGTAGACAGCAACGCCAGGGTCCATTCGCCGAGGGTCGGCACGGGAGTCGCCACTGCGGGCGTCGTCGGTGGCGTCTGATCCACGGTGAAGCTCATGCGCACCGAGCCTGGGAGACCTGGTGCGCCTGCTGCACCCCCTGTACCCATCCCATCTTGCTGCGGTCCGCCTGCGGCGCCACCATTGGGGCCACTGCCGCTGCTACCGTTGCTGCCGCCGGTACAGGCCGCCAGTTCCTGGAGCGCACTTCCTGAGACGCCGGCCACCCCATAGGGACCAGATAAACCTGTCTTCCCTCCAATACCGTCCTGGGGCGCCGCTGCACTGCCGGGATTGCCCATGGCACCTGCGTCACCGGCCAGGCCGCTCTTACCGCCCAATCCGCCAGCTCCTGGTGCGCCACCTGTGCCAGGGGTTACTCCACTGCCGCCGGGCCCTCCGCTACCGCCTTGGCCACCACGGCCTCCGCCGCCACCGTTGCCTCCGTCGCCACCTGTCGCGTAGATAAATGTGGGAGGCGTCACCGCCCCCGCATCTCCGCCAGCACCTCCGCTGCCCCTACGCCACCGGTGCCGCCCACACCGCCTGCACCGCCATTGCCTCCGGTAATGCCATTGCCCCCGCCACCGCCGCTGGCACCCACGCCACCATTGTCTCCATAGAGCCCATCCTCACCATTGCCCCCACGCGATGGATTCGTCGGATTGTTGGTTGCAGGGGCGCCCGTGATGCCCTTGGCTCCTGGGGCCCCCATGGAGCCGATCGCACCCAAGCCACCTGCACCACCTGCGCCGCCATGTGTCGCGCTGGCACCAGTGCCAGGCCCACCCGCTCCGCCGGTGCCCGCGTTACCGCCTCCACCGCCCCCATTGGCGGTAATCCCATAGATATTGGTGCCTGTAACCGACGAAATACCGCCACCATGAGAAACTTCACCCGCTGCGCCCGTTTGCACAACCAATGAAGCGCCCGCCGCAACGGCGACGGTCGCCTTGCAGTAGCTGCCGCCACCACCTCCACCGCCGCTGAAGGAGCCTGCATTCGTGCCGCCACCACCACCGCCGCCCCAGACTTCGAAGGTGATGCTGCTCACCCCGGCGGGTACCGTGCAACTGCCCCCAGCATTGACGCCGCTGACACAATCTGCAGCCATTGCAGGCCCTGCCGCCCCCAAACAAAGAAGCGCTGCCGCCTTGGCGTGCCTGAAAGACCTCATAGTTCTTCTCTCCTGTGTGGAAACATATAAATACTTTAGTTTCCAAACACTACCGAAAGCACCGTGAGGATTCTTTTGGTTTTATGAAAATGGCATTGGAATATGGGCTCGTATACACATCCGACTATCAACAATACTGATCCTGCAAGGAAACAGTCGCATGTCTGCAGCCAATCCGCTGCTCCGGCTTGGACGTTTCCAAGAAAACATGTGATGGGTCTCGTGGCATGGCGGTGGGCCGGATCGCGGAGAATGCGGGCGTGAGACTGCCCGGATGCCCCAGGTGACAATGCTATGTCGACCTCCAACTGGAGCCCGTTGCTCTTGGAAAAAAATCGAATCTATGGAGGCTCAGGGATTGCTGCAGCCGCCTCCCGGAATGCCGAACTATTCCAAACCGAAGTGGGCCCCGAGACCTCGGTCTCGCGGGCCATGTGGAACACGCCGCGTTCGCCCATGGAGGGTATATGAGAAAAACCTGGCCTCTCGGATTCTTTGTGGTGCTGTCCGCCCTTGCGGGTCACGCCATCGCAGGTGCAAATACAGCGCAACTGAACTGCAAGGGGCGTCACGCTGGGCAGGCGCTTACCTTGATAGGTGATGTTCCAGCCTCCATTGTGGAGGTTGATCTCAAACTCTCCTACGGTGGGCAAACCATACGCCTGGCGTCTCCGGCGGCCACAACCTCGGAATCCACTGATTTCCGTCATCGCATCTTTCGGTTGGAGGCGACGCTGTCTGGTTCCAACCGGCTTCAACTCCAAGCCATGCCCAAGAGCATCCGGTACAAAGGCAGCAGGGGAGGTGGACGACTCAGCGCCAGCTTTGACGCTGTCCTCAAGGAGGCACCTGAACCCTTTGCAATTGCTCTGAAAGGGGTTGAGCTCAGATGCACCTATGCGTATGAAGTTTGAGCAAAGGCCACACCAATCTCTGAATCACGCAAATGGTTGCCGTGCAGCTAGGCATCAATTAACTCCAACTTGGAGAGGGCCACAAAACCTGGAGTAGGAATATCCTCGGTCCATGCGCTCACGTGCGGCGCGATCTGATAGCGGCCAAGCCGGCCAAGGCCAAGGTCAACAACATCAGGGCCCACTGACCCAATGTGGGAACGGGCGTCGGCTGGGCAGGCATAGTGGGGGGCACCTGGTCCACGGTGAAGCTCATGCGGACCAAGCCGGGTTGGCCGGCAGTGCCAGCCTCCCCACCTCCGCCCGCACCGACTTCAGGGCCGCCTGCAAGGCCGCCATGAGGACCCGATCCATCCATGCCCGCCAGGGCATCGCCGGTACACGCAGTGACAAGCAGGGGACCACTCAGTGTCTGGCCATTCTCGCCAGGAATGCCAGGAGTGCCATTGACTCCGCTCCTACCTGGCTCGCCATCAAAATAGTCGGGCCGAGGACCGCCTCCGCCTCCCAATCCTCCTTGTCCCCCAAAGCCGGCCTCTCCGCCAGCGCCCCCTGCACCGGCGATGGTGCCGTCACCTCCCGGTCCGCCCTGTCCACCGTTTCCGCCGTCGCTGCCATCGCTGCCATTGGCACCATCTCCCGGGGTCACACCATCCCACGGAGGGCCATCAGACCCCTGTGCACCGGCACCTCCCTGGCCACCCGTTCCGCCGGTGCCTCCCTGGGCACCCGCACCGCCACCGCCACCCGGCGCGCCCGGAGATGGGCCCAGCACGCCATCCCCGCCAGCCCCACCAAGACCTCCGCTCCCTGCTGTTGCACCACCACCGGAGCGGCCCCGAGCCGTATCGAAATACACCAGGTTGACCGAACTGCCGCCACCGCCGCCGCCGCCGTTGGCTGTCACGCCCACCACACCAGGGCCTGTGACCGAAGACAAGCCACCGCCTGTGCTGGAGGTGCCTGGAAGATGCCAACGCTCCGGATTGGTGTTGGCGATGCCTGCCGTTCCGCCTGCTGCCACCTGAACCACCAGGGAACTGCCAGGAGATACCGCCAGAGTGGCCTTGCAATAGGAGCCACCCCCGCCGCCGCTACCGCTACCCGGGAGCCCATCCCATCCTTTGTCCCTGGATCCGCCACCGCCACCACCACCCCATACTTCGAAGGTCATGCTGGTCACTCCCGTAGGCACGGTGCAGCTCCCCGCAGCGTTGATACCGTTCACGCAATCTGCCGCCATGGCGTGACCCGCTACCCCCCAATAAAGTAGCGCTGCCGCCTTGGCCCGCTTGGAAAGTCCCATTGTTCTTCTCTCCTGTGTGCAAACAGATAAACATCTCTGCTTCCAAACACTACCGAAAACACAATGAGGATTCGTTTGGTTTTATGAGGGAAGAATTGGAATATTGATTCGCATGCAAATCAGGTCAGCAACGTCCCGGCTACCGCGTCACCGGTCACCGGTAGCCGGCAATATTCTTCCAATGATCGGGTCGAGATCTGCAGACAACCTCTTGGCCCCTGGCGCGCCTTAGGCCACTGCTTTCATCCGATCGCCTGCACTGTAGGTGAATGTGAATCATCCAGGTAACTTCATGCGCATGTCTCGAGGACTATTTTTCACAATGATGCGTGCGCAAAACCAAATCATTTGATTTTTTTCCAAAACCAAATGCCCTTATCCATAGCTCTAATGCGCATATAGCTAATGATGCATTAAGGCAGTGGCTGCCCATTGGCTGATATCAAAAATAGTCTTCATGTCAAAAGTGGCTTGAGCAAGCCTGCAGATCCCGCATGCGGAGCTCGAGAGTTTTTTCATGAAGACGAATTACTGCATTTGTAAATATCCACGGAAAAGAATGATGCGCAAAACACTTCCGACCCTTGCCGCTGTGCTTTCCCTGGCCGTCCCAAGCCTTTCCATGGCCGCGTTCGTATCTGGTCCGGTCACCTATACCTTCAGCGGGATCTACTCAGGAACCTCGCAAGAGCTGACCTATGACGCAGATAACACACCATACAGCGATCAATCGGTCATGTTGATTTGCATCGATCATGCGACAGATCCGCCCTTTACTAATGCAGTGGATCCCGTCCCCATTGCCCAATTCGACACGGAAGCAGGTGCCAGCGCCATTACAGGCGGGTCGGGTGCCGCTGGCGAGGCCGCCATCTACTGGCTGTTGGATCAGTACTATCTGAGTTACTACAAGAACGGCAGCATTGAGCAACGACGCGCCCTGCAATACGCCTTGTGGGAGATTGGTAACGACTACAAGGGAACTGCCGCCAGCATCGACATCGCGAGTGGTTCATCGAAACCCAGCGCTGAGGACGTCACGCAATACGGAGGCACGGACCAGGCTGCATTCGTCAGCGCCTACAACACCTTGTACGATGCCATGCGGGCCAACCTGCCCACCCTGCGCACGACGTACCGGTCCAACACCTACACGATGGATCTGTTCCGCAACCGGGATTCCAGATATCAGCACATGGTGGCGCTGATCGAGAAGGCTCCGCCCAACACCGTGCCGATTGCCGTGCCGTCCATCACCGGAACGCCGCAGGTTGGATCATCCGTGACAGGCCAATACACCTACGCCGACAACAATGCGGATGTTGAAGACCCCAGTGGCACGACCTATAAATTTGTCACCAGTCCCAATTCTTCCATTGCAAACTCCAGCGCAGGAACGACCGTAGCGAGCGGTGTGACCGGCGGTGCATCGAGCAGTGTTCCATACACACTGCAGCCAGCAGACTTGAACCAGTATCTGTATTACTGCGTGACGCCGGCCGCCATCACCGGGGCATCGCCCGGGCTGGAAGCGTGCACCGTGGCATCGGGGCCCGTGGCTGCTGAGCCGGTCAACGTTGTGCCAACCGCAATTCCCACCATTTCAGGTGTCCCGAAGGTCGGCTCCGTGGTGAGCGGGAACTACTCCTATGCGGACACCGAGGGAGACATTGAAGCACCTGCACAGACTTCCTACAAGTTCGTGACCAGTACCAGCTCGACGATTTCCGGTTCCGGCGATGGCACGGTTGTCGCGAGCGGCTCGACAGGCGGCGTGGGCCATCCAGCGACCTACACCTTGCAGCCGTCGGACCTGAACAAGTATGTCTATTTTTGCGTTACACCCGCGGCACAGACCGGCGCCACGCCTGGGCTGGAAGTATGTACCCTGGCTGTTGGCCCGGTAGCGAACACCATCCCGTCGTCGCAGGCACCCACCCCGGTGCCCACCTTGAGTGCCTGGGCACTGGCGTGTCTGGCTGCCATGCTGGGCTTCCTGGGCGTTCGTCGCCGGGTGTGAATGCCGGATCCGCGCAGTTATTGCCGCGCGATTCTTTGCCAATGAGTTGGAATGGCCGGTTCCGGTAGGCCCGCTTAACGCGCTTCTCGGTGCGAGACGGGAGCATTCCATTCCAACTCCATGGCCTGCACCATGAGTTCCGAGCCTTCCCGCAATGGTTCGACCTGGCCGACAGGAAGAAACCCATGCGCCAGATACAGGCGCATGGCCGGGGAGCCGGCGTTGGCGGTGACTCCGAGTCGCACGCGGTGAGATCCGCGGCTCCTGGCCCAGGCCAGAGCCTCTCCGAGAAGGGCGCTCCCGACGCCCTGGCCACGCGCGGCGGGATGAACCCACATCTGGTAGATGTCTGCGATACCGGGCTCTGCAGCGGGCAGCTTGCACCAGACGAGGCCGCATACATCGTCACCGTTGACGGCGAAAAGCGCGCGGTCCGTGTTCCCCGCCGTTGCCGATGCGATCCGCGTGGACCAGTGTTCATCCCTCCCCGTTGCTTCAGCCTCCCAAGTACTGCCAAAGGCGTCGGGCGAGTCCCGGAGCGCCTGCAGGCGGATATCCCTGTAGGTGGGCCATTCGTGAGGGGCAATGGGACGAATTGAGATCAAGGAATGTCCTCCGCTGTCGGTTGGCGATGATCGTTCATTCTCACACGCGTGAGGGAGCCGAGGCGGGCGAACCAGACGCCGCCGGGCCCACCCAATCCTCGGCAGTGCGTCCGGGAAGGCATTCGCGGTATCGTTCACCACATATATACGAACATACAGGCATCAGCAAGCAATGGAGCCAGCAGCTATCGTGGCATCGCCAACAAACAACCTGAGTCGTCGCGCGCCCATGCGAGTCATTGTGGTCGGTGCGGGCATCGTCGGGGCGTCTCTGGCATACCACCTCGCCAGCAGGGGGCGCACGTCACGGTGGTGGAGGGTGGAGACATTGCCTCCGGCACTACGGGTCGATCATTCGGCTGGATCAATACGTCATTGCGTCCGGTGCCGGATCCCATGGGGGTGTTGCGTCGAATCGCTATTCAGGAATACCACCGGCTGGAGCAGGAGCTTCCCGAATTGGCCGTGCAGTGGATTGGTGCATTGACCTACGGTGCCGCATCTGAGGCAATGCAGGGGTCGGATCCGGCCGATGGAGTGCTGATGGCCACGAGCGCTAGGATCCGCGATCTGGAGCCCCGTCTGAAACATCCACCTGACCAAGCGCGGTTTGCACCTGAAGAAGGCGCACTGGATGCCGTGAAAGCGACGCATACCCTGATAGCCGGCGCGCAGGCACACGGGGCCAAGGTGCTCACCCGGACCCCTGTTCTTCGCCTGCTCTGCAGGGGCTCTCGGCTGACAGGGGTCGAGACCAGTGTCGGTATGCTGGAGGCCGACATGGTTGTACTGGCAGCGGGCACGGGCACTGAAAAGCTGATCGAACAGTTCAATGTGACCTTGCCTGTGGATGCGTCACCGGCCATCTTCATTCGCTATAAGCCGCAGCCCAAGCTGATACACACCATCATCTCCAGCCCTGCCATGGAGGTGAGGCAGGACGTGGATGGGGTCTTGTTTGCGGCGGAGGATTACCTGGACGACTCTCCGGACAACCAGCCCGCGGCGGTTGCGCAACGAACGGCAAGGGCCATGGAGGGCGAACTGGAAGGCGCGGCACCTGTTGAGCCCGAGTGGTCCTGCGTTGGCTTCCGGCCGATCCCGCGCGATGGCGCCCCGATCATTGGATATCTGCCCGGCACCACGGGCCTGTATGTATGCGTGATGCATCCAGGAGTCACGCTGGCTGCGGCGGTGGGGCGCCTGGCGAGCGAAGAGATCGTTCATGGAGTGCTCGATTCGTCCCTGGACTCCTACAGGCCCGCGCGTTTCCTGCAGCCGAGGGACTGACGGCCCGGTTCCGCGAGTTGCCGCCGCGGTTCACGCGGGCTGCTGCTGCGTGGTGCAGTGGATGCCTCCGCCGCCTGCAGCGATGGCGTCGATGTTGAGCTGCACGATGTCACGCCCGGGAAACTGTTCGCGCAAGATGGCCTTCGTGTTCCGGTCGGCTTGCGCGTGACCAAACTCGGGACATATCACCGCGCCATTGCATACATAGAAGTTGATGTAGCCAGCCGCAAAGTCCTTGTTTTCGTATTGCGGGCGGACACGGTCCGGTCCCGCGAGGGGGATGACCTTCAGTCGTTGGCCGCGTGCGTCGGTGGCTTTGCGCAGGATGTCGAGATGGCGCTGCGTGACCGCATGTTCCGGAGAGGACGTATCGTTTTCGAGCCCCGCCACCACCACGCCGGGCGCGCAGAAGCGGGCGTAGAAATCCGTGTGGCCATCGGTAATGTCGTGACCGGCGATGCCAGGCAGCCAGATGACCTTCTCGATGCCCAGAACCCGGCGCAGCTCCCGCTCGCATTGCGCCTTGCCGACACCGGGATTGCGATTGGCGTTCAGCACACAGCTTTCGGTGATGATGGCCGTTCCCCTGCCATCGACCTCGATGCCTCCTCCTTCCAGCACCAGCGTGCTCTCGAGTACCGGCGCACCGGCACGCCGGGCGACGAAGTCAGCCACCAGGGCATCGTCCTCGTGGTCCTGTTTGTTGCCCCAGCCGTTGAAGTTGAAATTCACGCCCGTCAGTGCCCCGTCTGCCTTCTTGACGAAGACAGGCCCCGTGTCGCGCATCCAGAGGTCGTCGATGGGCTGCACAACCAGGTTGACTTTGCTACCGCACAGCCGGGCGGCCAGATCGTAGTCTTCTTCATTGACCAGCATGTGGACGGGCTCTACGCTGGCAATTGCCTGCGCGATGCGCGCCAGGTTCGCTTGTGCGCCGGCTTTCAGGCGCTTGCCCCACACATCGTCGTTGGCTCCGAAGGCCATCCAGGTGGCGGCATGGCGCTCGCCTTCATCGGGCATGCTCCAGCCGCTGCCCGCGGCAAGGGCGAGCGAGCCGGACCAGCCGGCGGAGATACCGGCACCGAGGCCGATCGCTGTCGAGAGGAAATGTCGTCGTTGCATGTCGCTCGCCTCAACCCTGGATGATTTCCTGTTGCGTGGTGCAATGGATGCCACCGCCACCGGCGGCGATAGGATCAATATTGACCTGTATCACAGCACGTCCTGGATACAGCTGCGTGTACAGGTCCCTGGCCTGAAGGTCAGCGTGCGCATCACCGAACTCCGGCAGGAAAATGGCTTTGCTGGTGGCATAGTAGTTGATGTAGCCGGCGGCAAAGGTGTCCGGATTGTTTCCCGGCCGAATCCGGCTCGGGCCGTCGACGACAACGATCTGCAGCGGCCGGTTGTCGGCATCGGTGGCACCACGCAGGATGTCCAGATGCTGACGGGTCAGCGCGTAGTCGTAGGAGTCGGGAGTCATCTCGCGGTGCGCGACCACGACCCCGGGACGCACGAAGCGCGCATAGAAGTCCGTATGGGCATCCGTGATGTCATGGCCCTTGATGCCTGGCAGCCAGATGACCTTGCGGACACCCAGCAAGCGCCGCAGTTCCGCTTCGCAATCGCTCCGGCTCCAGCCAGGGTTGCGATTGCTGTTCAGTACGCAGCTTTCCGTGATGATGGCCGTTCCCTTGCCATCGACCTCCAATGCCCCGCCTTCGAGCACCAGGCTCGTTGCAAGCAATGGCAGTTGCGCGCAGGCGCTGACCACATCGGCCACCTTGCCGTCATGATCGAATGGCTGCTTTCGGCCCCACCCGTTAAAGTTGAACTTCACGCAGGCCCGCTCGCCGTTCTGCCTGCGCACAAAGACGGGGCCTGTGTCGCGCATCCACAGGTCGTCCAGCTCGGCGGGAATGAGCGTGACGCGTGCATCGAGCAGTTGCCGCGCACTGTGCAGCTCAGCCTGGCGGACCAGCATCCGGACAGGCTCGTAGGCAGCAATGGCATTGGCGATACGCACCAGGGCCTGTTGCACCTGCGGCACTTGCGCTCTTGTCCAAATGGCGCTTGAGGCGCCATATGCCATCCATGTTGCCTTGTGGGGATCGGCCTCGTCCGGCATGTACCAGCCGGAGACGTCGCCTGGCAACGGTCGGGTGGGCGTGTCGGTGTCCGGTCCGCCGTCGCTACCGCTACCGCTACCGCCGCCGCAGGCAGCCAGCAGGCTGCCCATGGCCAGCGTGCTGCCGCCGGCTGCGCAATGGCGCATGAAATATCGACGTGTGTTCATCATCCATCCTCGGGGAGCAGCCCATTTCGGTCATGAAAATGGCTGCCGTTATCTGAAAGACTGGCATTGTGGATGGGGTGAGGCATGAGGACAAATGATAAAATAATGGGTAATCAATTAGAGTTTTTCATATGTCAGAGCATCGGATTCCCTCGCTGAAGCTGTTGATGGGGTTCGAGTCGGCGGCTCGCCATGGCAACTTTTCGCGTGCGGCGGACGAGCTGCACGTGACGCAGTCGGCGATCAGCCACCAGATTCAACAGCTGGAAGAGCACGTCAGGCAGCCTCTGTTCCGCCGTGCGGGACGTGGCGTGGAGCTGACGGTGGCGGGCGAGGTGCTGTTGCGCAGCGTTCAACGCACGCTCGCCGTCTTGCGCAGCGGCCTTGGGCGAATCGCCACATACCTCGATCCGGGGCTGGTGGTTCTGGTGTGCCCGGCGCCTTTGCTGCACGGCTGGCTTCAGCCGAGGTTGCGCGCCCTGGAGTCCCGGATCCCCGAGCTGTGCCTGCTGTTGTCTGTTGACGAGAGCGCTCGTTTTGTCGATGAAATCGATGTCGACATCGCTATTGGCAGCAGGCCTCTTCTGCAGCCCGGTCTGAACGAGAGCCCGTTTCTGCAGGACGAGTGGCTGGTCGTCGCGAGCGTCGATTTGGCAGGAAACCTGGCCGGTATGCCGCAGGAACAGCATCACTTGCATGCGGACCTGATTTGCCTGGAGGAAAGCCTGACCGGCGAAGCGACTGCCTCGATATTCCTGGGGCCGCTAGAACGTTTCCGGAAGCGGGCTATCTATGACGACGCGCGTCTCATGCTGGATGCCGCATTGGACGGGCGGGGCATCGCGTGCCTGCCACGCCTGCTGGTGGACTCCAGCCTCGCGCGGGGCCAATTGCAGGTGCTTCCACAGTACCCCCGGCTGCCCGGTACGACGTGGTGGCTGTCAGGTGTTGCGGGAGACGCGCGTTCGGAAATTGTCATGCAGGTATTCCATTGGCTGATTGCACAGGGCCTGGAATTCACTGAAGCCAACAGTCCTTCTTCGCGAGGATGAAGGCATGCAAGACTGCGTGCCTGAACTGAGCCTGCGCGATGCCCGCTCAGTACCGGAAAAGCCTCAAAACGTTGTCCTGTATGTGATTCGTACCGTTCGCGGTTCACCTGGATGGACGACCCGGCCGTCGACCGGGGAGGACTCCCCGGGAAGCTGCGAGGCATAGAAGTACTGGATGTCGTCCACCTTCCGGTTGAAGAGGTTGAATACATCCAGCGTGAGGCGCGAGGTGCGCTGGGTCAGATCCCTGAGGTCGCGGGAAATTCGCAGGTTGAAGGTGGATGCTGCCTGGGAGCGCACCGAGTTGTCTTCGACCAGTGCGCCGCTGCCGAGATAGCGCCACTGGAGACTGGCCGACCAGGGGCCGATGTCCTTGACCGTCGCGGCGATCGACGCAACCGAGTCCACGGCGTTGGGAATGCGGTCCCCGTTGGTGAAGCGCGCGCGAGTCAGCGCGATGTCGGCGTCCAGCAGGAAATGGCGATGGGGTGTCCAGCGGTTGCTGAACTCGATGCCATGTCGTTTGCTCGCCCCGCTGGTTTCGGTGGTTCCGGCATCTCCCACATAGACCAGTTCCGAGTTGGATTTCAAACCCCAGAAGGCAAGCGAGCTTTGGAGATAGGCGATCACCTCTGTACGCACGCCCACCTCCCATCCGCGGGCGGGAACCAGGCCGGGCACGGCATCCACGGGTTCGCCCGTCCTGGGATCGACCTGTGCCGTCGTACCGCGAGCATCGTTGCTGTGGAAGCCCTTGCCGGCATTGAGGAAGAATTCTGTCCGTTGCCAGGGACCCGCCACCAGCGAGAATTTCGGTGACAGCAAGCTGGCCCTGGCATGGCCCGAGTTCGCGGAATGGGTCAGGCTGTCCACAGCAAACCGTGCCATGTCACCGCGCAGCCCAGCCATGCCGCGGAGCCAGGGCGTCAGCTCAATCGTGCTCTGTCCATAGACGCCCAGCAGCGTCTCGCGCACCTTGTCCACGCGGGTCGTGCCCAGAATCCTTCGTGACCGGGTGTCATGCAGCCCTACGCGAATCCTGTCGTTTCGCAGCTGAACACCCCACTCGGAGCGCATGGGAAAGTCGCCAATCGAATGATTCCATGCCCGTGAAATCTTGCCACCGAAAACGTTGCGGTCATCCTGCTGCGAGAACTGGTCGCCGGTCTCAGGCCGATCCATGGCGTAGGTGAAGTTCGAGAACAGCCGCAGCGAATATCTCATCGCATAGGCTGAAATGCGTGTTTCTCCGTCAGGGTCGCGATCGTGCCACTCCCCTGATAGGCTGTAGCGCGACGTGTTGCCGCCGTCTGTCGGATCGAGCGAGTCGAAGCGCCCGAAAGGCTTCCCCTCGTAGGTTCCGGCAGCGATCAGGCGGCGAGGGACCTGGTCCGTCGATGTCCATCGGGCGTCATAGGCCATCAAGCTGAGCGAGGCGCCGCGCTGTGCGGTTCCCTGGGTGAATCGCAATACCGCATTCTTTCGCCGCAGGTCTTCAGGCACCGTCCAGGGGCCGTCGTTGCCCATCCATTCCGCGGCTCCCAGGAACACCACATCGTCCGTCAACTGGAATGAGCCGGCCACGACGCCGCGCTTGTAGCCATTCCGGCCGAGCGATACCTGTGCGAATGGTTCTGCCAGCTGGCTCTTGTAGAGGATATCGGCGGCGCCCGCCGCGGCGAAGTCGCCATGTGTCGCGAAATAAGGGCCCTTGCGGTAGTCGATGCGATCCACCAGTTCGGGGAGCAGGAAGTTCAGATCGGAATAGCCTTGCCCGTGCCCGTTGGTGGGCATGTTGACCGGAACGCCGTCCACGGTGGTGGCGAAATCGGTACCGTGATCGAGGTTGAAGCCTCGCAGGAAGTACTGGTTGGCCTTGCCGTCGCCGGAATGCTGCGTGACGATCATGCCTGGGACGAACTCGAGCACCTCGCCGGGCCGCAAGGCTGGCCGGCTGAGCAGCAGAGACGACTCGATGACACCTTGCGACGCGGCATCGCTGCTCCCCACGGAGTTGTCATAGTGACGTGCGGCGACCTCGATGGCCGGCAAGGATGCGCTGTGTTCAGCGGGATCGCCGGACGCGCCGATGTGCCCGATCTCCCGGGCTTGTCCGCTCACGGACGAGCAAAGGGCGGCGACGGTAATGGTGACGGGTCCCAGCCGCAGGCGAGTCTGGTGCCTCGGTGTAGTCTTCATGTGGCTCACGTTCGATGCGTATGATGTCTTCAAAAAAATTCATACAAGAACCGTGCCACGGCGACCTTGCTCCGGTGTCAGCGGAGCATGCAAGGCCTTTTCGTTTCCAGGCGATGCCGGGTGCTTTCACACGCCGGTTGAATATCTCACTGCACTTGCGTGGTGCATTTTTTTCCCTTCTTTGCTGCTGCACTTTCCGATATCGCCTCTGAGCAAATCACGAAATGCCTCCGACCGGTTGTTCATGCACCCGTTCCACGCCTGGATTCTTGATGCTGCCTTGATGTCGGGGGCCCAAGACTAAAGCCCGTCATGATGCGTGCATGGCTAGATTGGAGCCTTCGCAACACGCAGCTTGCGCTGGCAAGCTCACTCTCCATGACGAAACCCGTCGCCATCCTGCAGCATGAAACCAACCAAGGTCCTGGTGTCCTGCTGGAGTGCTTGCAGCAGCAGGGCATTCCGTGCCGCATCATCAGCCAGATCGAGGGCGGGGCGGTCCCGCGCAACGCCCGCGATTACCGCGGCATTGTCGTGCTCGGCAGCAACCACGGGGTGAATGAACGCCTGGCATGGATGGAAGAAGAGTGTGCGTTGCTCCAGTCGGCCCTGGCGAGCGACGTGCCCGTGCTGGGGCACTGCTTCGGGGCGCAAATGCTGGCCCATGCCATGGGGGCGAAGGTCTCGCGCAATGCCTGTCCCGACATCGGATGGGGCCAGGTGTGGGCCACTCCCGACGCACAGCGCGACCTGCATCTGCCTGCCCGCATGATGACGTTCAACTGGCACTACGACACCTTCGAGATCCCGCGAGGCGCAACCCGCACCATGTATGGCACGTATTGCCTGAACAAGGGATTTCGCCACGGCCGAAACTGGGCTTTTCAGGGGCATCTTGAAGTCACTGCCGCAAGCCTCAGGGCATGGTGCGAGGAAGGCCGGCATGAACTGCGGTGCGCAAGCGGCCCTTCGTGCCAATGCGAGAAACAGATATTGGAAAACGTGCAGGCACGCGTGGGTACGCTGCATTCCGTCGCACGAAGAGTCTATGCCGCCTGGATGCGGGGACTGGACCGGGACCTGATGGTGGGACTTCGTGCGGGCTCCTCCGTTCCAGCTTGAAGTCATGCGGGAGCGCGAAAGCTCAGCTCCACAGCACAGCCGCTGCTGGATACGAACCGCGCGTCACCTCCTGCATTGCGCAGGATCTGCCGCGTAATGGCCAGCCCCAGTCCCGCGCCGCGACTGCCTTGCGAACCTTTCTGGAAACGCATGAACATCGAGTCCTGAAGCGCGCCCGGTACACCCGCTCCCTGGTCTTCCACCGTCAGCCGGATCGCCTCCGTCGATGCGGCCAGAATGAGAGAAACCGGGCCTCGGCCATGATGCAGCGCGTTCTCGAGCACATTGCCGATGGCGGTGCGCAGGAGGCTGGCTTCACCCTGGCAGTGCACGGCGTCCGCGATGTGCACGCGCAGTTCCCGGCCCTGGGCTTCAAAGAGGGGGAGCAGGGCGGCCGCCGCCTCTCGCACGGTACGCGAGAGGTGGGTCGATGCCGCTGTCGATGTTCCCTCTCCGATCCCGGTGTGCTGGTCTTGCCTGGCGAGAAGCAGCAACTGGCCGGTGATCTGGCGCAAGGTGGACAGGTCGGCATCGATGGATGGCCAGTCCGGTGCCGCTTCGGCACGCGCTTTCTGCAGGCGCAGGTCGAGCACCGTCAGTGGCGTGCGCAGTTCATGTGCGGCATCGGCGACGAGCCGCTTTTCGTTGGCCAGTGCCTGCGCGAGGTTGTCCACGGCCATGTTGACCGCATCCGCCAGGGGCCGGATTTCGCGTGGCAGTCCGGTGGTGGGGATCGGTTGGACATGCTGTGGCGATATGCCCTGGGCAAAGCGCGCGGCTTCCTGAACGGGGCGAAGCGTCCAGCGCATCATCCAATAGATCAACCCGAGCGCCAGCAGCCCGATGGGGATGAGCATGGCCAGGCTTTGCAGCAGCTTGGCCTGCAGCAACACCCCGATGGCCTGGCGCTCCAGAAGATCGCGCTTGGCCACCATCAGCGTCGCGCCATCCGACAGGCGGGTGGGCACGTTGACCACTTCGCCGCTGTGGAGGGGCCAGCTGAAGGGCCGCTGCGGCACCTGATCCGGGTGTGGCCGCAGCCGCCGCGGGCGCTTCAGGTCATCGGAGAACCACAGCACCTCCCCCGAAGGCGAATAGAGCGTGTACGAAAGCTCACCCCCGGCATAGGTCCTCGGCAGGCTTGCCGGATCGCTCTGCATGGTGAAGCCCTCTGCGATCTCCCGGGCCTGGATCGCCACGGTGGTGCGGCGCAGATGATCCCTCGTGTCGTAGAGCGACAGCGCGAGCGCTCCGGCGCCTGCTGCGAATGCCAGCGTCAGGCAGATCAGCGTGCGGCGTTCAAGGCTGATGCCCATGGCGCCCCGTATCGTGCGCGAGCACCAGCCGGTAGCCGAGGCCTCGCACGGTGTCGATGAGAACATCGGCGCCGCCATCGCGGAGCTTGCGCCGCAGGCGCGACACGAGTGCTTCGATCGCATTCAGCGTCACGCTTTCGCGCGTGGAGTAGATGTGTTCTTCGAGGCGCTCCTTGACCACAATGCGCGGCCACACGCGCAGCATTTCTTCGAGCAGCATCGCCTCGCGCCGCAGCAGATCGATGGGATGGCCCTGCACCGTGGCCAGGCGCGAGACGCTCTCGAACGCCACGTTGCCAAGCCCGAGCCGGTTTTCACGCGTTCCGTGGGTGCGGCGCAGCACCGCTCGCAGGCGCGCTTCGAACTCCGACATGTCAAAGGGCTTGAGCACGTAGTCGTCAGCGCCGCCATTGAGCCCGGCGATGCGGCAGTCCAGTGCGTCCCTCGCGGTGAGCACGATGCAGGGCGTCTTGTGCGGCAGCTTCTGGCAGGCTGCCAGCACTGCCATGCCGTCCATGTCCGGCAGGCCCAGATCGAGCACCAGCGCATCGAAGTCTGCCGCAGCCATGGCATCCAGGGCCGCCTGCCCGCTGGCCACGGTGTCCACGGCGAATCCGGCGCGTTCCAGATGGGACCTGAGCAATGCACGCAGCTCCCGATGGTCTTCTACTACGAGCAGCTTCATCCGTCAGACGTTGATCAGGAATTTAAATTACAAATAGGAATGATGCGCATTCTAAATGCAGTCCATGATGAGCAATGCAGGGCGGCTCACCACTGGTTCGGTGGCATTCCCCTGGATTTTTGTGAGAATGAGTCGCATTTATAAAATAAGGGCCCGTGGCTGTGCATGAGCGGAGCCGCAGCCATCCCATCCGAACAAAGCTGATCCCACCCCGCACGGCTTGTCGCGACCAGCGCGCGTGTGCGGGGAACACAGTGGGAGAGAGAGGAAACCGTGAGCAGTGAATCTACATCGATGCCCCAGGCCCCGAGCCTGGGGCGGTATCGCGTCCAGGTGGCGTCAAGATCCGTGGCGGCCATTGGCGGCGGATATGTCCTGGCCGCCATGAGTGCGGCAGCAGGTGCGCTCGGGTTCCAGCTGATGGGCCTGTCGCGGCCGGATGCCACGCTGGCGGCGACCATGCTCTCGTTCGTCCTCTACGCGATCGCAGCGATGTGGGCGTTCGGGTGCGCGAGCGCCGGGCGTGCGTGGTCGGGGATCGGCCTGCCGGCGGTGGTGCTGGGCGTGCTCACGTGGTGGTTGATGCGCGGAGGCCAGGCGTGAGAATCGACGGAAAGCCGGAGGGGCTGCGGCAATCCATGTCGTGGCTGCACACCTGGAGCGGGCTGGTGCTGGGGTGGTTGCTGTATGCCGTGTTCTTCACGGGGACGCTGAGTTTCTTCCGCGATGAGATCGACGACTGGATGCGTCCCGAGCTGCATCGCTCCGTGGCCAGCGCCGAGACGGCACAGCTGGGCCTCGACGCCATGCAGAAACTGGCGCCCAACGCGACCACATGGACCCTGTCGCTGCCCAATGCACGGCAAACGGCCATCGAGGCGTCATGGCGCGAGCCAGGTGCTGCCGCGGGGCGCGCGGGAACCAGCCGCGCCACGCTTGACGCCGGCACGGGAGAGCGGATCGAACACAGGGAAACCCGCGGCGGCAATTTTCTCTATCGCTTCCATTTCGAGCTCTATGCCATGCCGCGGATCTGGGGGCGCTGGATCGTGGGCTTCGCCACCATGCTGATGTTCGTCGCCATCATCAGCGGCGTCATCACGCACAAGAAGATCTTCACGGACTTCTTCACATTCCGCCCGCGCAAGGGGCAGCGTTCCTGGCTCGATGCCCACAATGCCACGGCCGTGCTGGCTCTGCCTTTCCATATCCTGATCACCTTCAGCGGCTTGCTGCTGCTCATGAACCTGTTGATGCCCTGGGGTATCCAGGCGGCCTACAACGGCGATACCGGGGCGTACTTCTCCGAGATGCGCGGCAACAGGCAGGCGGCAGGAGGGGGGCAGGGCGCAGGCGGCAGGGCGCAGGCAGAGCCTGGCCAGCACGCTCCGCTTGCTTCCATTGCGCCTCTGCTGGCACAGGCGCAGCAGCAATGGCCCCGCCATGGCGTGGGCAGCATCACGGTGAATGCGCCCGGCACGGCGCGGGCCACGATCGAGTTGCGCGAGGGCGGTGGCTCCAGCCTGGTCAATCGCGGTGCGTCTTCCACGCTGCTGTTCGACGGCGTGAGCGGAGCCTCCCGCCAGCCGCACGAGGCCCTGGCCGTGTCCTGGCCTCGCGCCACCAGCAACGTGTTCACCAGCCTTCACCTGGGGCGCTTTGCGGAGCCTGCGGTGCGCTGGCTGCTGTTCCTGAGCGGGGTCGTCGGAACGCTGATGGCGGCCACGGGCATGGTGCTGTGGGTGGTCAAGCGCCTGCCCGAGCGCCGCAAGCTGGGCTACACCCCGAAGGGGCACCGCTTTGTGGAAGTCCTGAACGTCGGCTCCATTGCCGGGCTTTCCGTGGCGACCGCCGCCTACTTCTGGTTCAACCGGCTGATTCCGGTGGAACTCGCGGGGCGCGGAGACTGGGAAATCCGCGGATTCTTCACGGTGTGGCTGCTGTGCCTGCTTCATCCGCTCCTGCGCGCACCACGCCAGGCATGGCGCGAGCAGATGGCTGTGGCGGCGCTTCTGTTTGCGCTGCTTCCGGTGCTCAATCCGCTGACCGGTGGCGCGTCTCTCGCGCAGAGCCTTGCCCACTCGCAATGGAGCATCGCCGGGTTCGACCTGATGATGATGGCGCTGGCTGTCATCCACGGGGTCATCGTCTGGTGGCTCGCAAGGCCGCAGGCTGCAGCCAGGCCGGCCGCCAAGGCGGGCGTCAGGAAAAGTACCGGCGAGCAGAAGTCCGGTGTGCTCGCGACGAGGGAGAGCGGCACCGCAGCCGGGACGGCGGCAGGTGTTGCCGGTGCATCGATGGCCCTGGAGAAATCGACATGACGTACGGCGCTGCCTTGCTTCTGGCCTTTGCGGCATTTGCCGCCATTGCGGCCTCCATGGACCGGCACGGCGACCAGTTCGGTATGAAGACGCAGGCGCTCAGCTCCGGCCGGATTCTGTGGTGGCGAGCGGGCGGCTTCGTGCTGCTGGGTGTCTCGCTGCTGAAGTGCCTGCAGCACTGGAACACCTCGATCGCCATCGCCGCCTGGCTGGGCCTGTTGACGTTTGCCGCAATGGCATTGGGCCTGGTCCTCACCTACGCGCCCCACAAGGCCCGGCAGCTCGCCTGCTGCACGGCGGCGTTGGGAGCGCTGCTGTGGCTTGTCCCGCCCCTCTGACCTGATTTGACCTGCTCGTGAAACCGGTGCCGCGAGGCACCGTGGGGCACTGCTGCGCCTCGAATTCCGAGCCCCCTCCACAACACCTTTTTCATTTCGCCCGACAGGAGAGATTTCCATGGCCACATTCCCCAGTACTGCAACCCGCCAACGATCGCCGGGTGCGCTGGTTCAATCCACGATTCTTGCCCTTGCAAGCTGTTCGTCCTTGCTGGTCCACGCGCAGGAGAGTGGTGCACAGGCCGCGCCCGCCCCGCTGCCCGACGTGGTCGTCACCGCCACGGGATTCGAACAATCGATTGTTGATGCGCCCGCGTCCATCACGGTGATTCCCAGGGAGCAACTGGAGGGCCGCCGCTACCGCGACGTGACCGATGCCCTGCAGGACATTCCGGGAGTGACCATTGAAGGTGGAGCCGGTGGAAAGATCGAATCCACGCAGATCTACATTCGCGGCCTGGGCGAGGACTACACCATGTTCCTGGTGGATGGAAAACCGCTCGGATCCTCTTCCCAGGCCTACTACAACGGCTTTGGCGGTGCGCAGCAGACGGGATGGCTGCCACCGGTGTCGGCCATCGAACGCATCGAGGTCATCCGCGGTCCGATGTCGTCGCTGTACGGTTCAAGTGCGCTGGGCGGCGTCATCAACATCATCACCAAGAAAGTGGCTTCGGCCTGGACCGGCAGCGTCACCGTCGACGGTACGGTGCAGGAGAACTCCAAGGCGGGCAGCGAGAACCAGCAACGCTTCTATCTGAGCGGCCCGATCGCGTCCGATCGGTTGGGCCTGACGGTCTACGGCTCGCGCTTCAAGCGCAACGAAGACCGCTTCACCGGTGGATATGCGGGCAAGGAGATGAAGGACATCACGGCGAAGCTGGCATGGAAGCTGTCCGACAGCCAGACGCTGGGACTCGAAGCCACCCATGGGGAAGGCGACAACCAGCGTACGGTGCGCACGGGCGCAGCGGGAGAGGTGCAGAACGAGCGCAACTATCTGGCGCTCTCGCACGACCTGAACTGGGGAGAACGCTTTCGCACCAGCTCATTCCTGACGCGCGAGAACGTGGAAATTCAGAACGGCAGCAACTACTCCGAATACCAGGCCAGCTTCTTCAATACCAAGACGGTGCTTCCGCTCGGCGACCACATGGTCACCGTGGGGGGCGAGTACAAGTCGGAGAAGACAAACCACGATGCCAGCCGATTCCCGGGTTCCCGCAACGTGAATCTTTCGCGCTGGCAGATGGCCGCGTTTGTCGAGGACGAGTACTTCCTGACGGAGCAGCTGTCCCTCGTCGGAGGACTGCGCTACGACCGCAACGAGCACTATGGCAGCGAGTTCATTCCCCGCCTGTATGGGGTCTACAAGCTGAATCCGTCCGTCACGCTCAAAGGCGGGGTGAGCGGCGGCTACAAGGCTCCCACACTCAAGCAGGCAGACGACAACATCGTTGAAATCGCGGCCCGAGGCGCGGCCTGGGACATGGGCAACAAGGACCTCAAGCCCGAGAAGAGCACCAACTACGAGTTTGGCGTGAACTGGACGCCGGATGCGGAAACCAACGCGGGCGTCACGATCTACAAGACCGATTTCCGCAACAAGATCAGCACGCAGACGATCTGCACAAGCCCCACCACGGCACCGGCCTGCGTATACAACGGTGAGACGCGCGCGCGGATCAACCAGTACGTGAACGTCAGCTCGGCCACCATCAACGGACTGGAAGCGACGTTCGGCCGGCGCGTGGGAGCCCTGAAGCTGAACACCTCCTACACCTTCACCGACAGCCAGATCGATACCGGCGCGGACAAAGGCAAGCCCCTGAACAACCTGCCCAGGCACATGTTCAACGTGGGAGCGGACTGGTCGGCCAACAGCCAGCTCAAGTTCTGGGGCAAGGCGCGATACAAGAGCAAAAGCATCGACGGCGGCACGGCGCAGATTCCGGCCTATACCCTGGTCGATGTCGGCGTGAACTACAAGGTGCACCAGAACGTGCATATCTTCGGCGGCCTGTACAACCTGCTGGACAAGACCGTGAACACCGCGGACTACGGCAAGACGCTTGACGGCCGGCGCCTGTATGTGGGGCTGACGGCCGAGTTCTGAATGGCAGGCGGATTCGGATAAGGACCTGTACGTCAGGTCGCTATCGTCTGGATATTTGATTTGGATTCAAAAGATTTTGACGAATACAGGGCTTTATTGGCAAAGGTAAAGCGCGCAAACTTTCGTTCACCGAGAAGCCCCGTGCTTTCTTCATTCACTGAACCGAAAAGGATTTCCCATGAGCATCCCTTCCTTTGGCGTTGGCACCTTCCGCCTGACCGGACAGACCGTGATCGATTCCGTGCGCAATGCGCTCGACGTGGGCTACCGCGCGATCGACACCGCGCAGATCTATGGCAACGAGGCGGAGGTCGGCCAGGCGATCGCCGCGAGCGGGGTGAAGCGCGATGAGCTGTTCATCACCACCAAGATCTGGACCGACAGCTATGCACGGACGAAGCTGATTCCCAGCCTGCGCGAAAGCCTGGACAAGCTGCGCACCGATCGTGTCGACCTGACGCTGATCCACTGGCCGGCACCGGGCAATGGCGTCGCGCTGCCCGAATTCATGGAGGCGCTGGCGGAGGCCAAGTCCCAGGGGCTGACACGCCAGATCGGCATCTCCAACTTCAACATCGAGCTGACCCGCCAAGCCGTGGCGGTGGTGGGCGAGGGCGAGATCGCGACCAACCAGATCGAACTGAGCCCCTATCTGCAAAGCCGCAAGCTCACGGCCTTCCTGAAGGAGGAGGGCATCCACGTCACCTCGTACATGACACTGGCCTACGGCAAGGTCCTCAAGGACGCGGTGCTGGCCGAGATCGCACACAAGCACCAGGCCACCGTCGCACAGGTCGCGCTGGCCTGGGCACTGCAACTGGGCTATGCGGTGATCCCCTCGTCGACCAAACGGGAGAACCTGGCCAGCAACCTGCTGGCGCAGGATCTGAAGCTCGATGCCGACGACATGGCGCGCATCGCACAGCTCGAACGCAATGGCCGCGAGGTCAATCCCGAAGGGCTGGCACCAGCCTGGGATTGAAGGCGGGTCCGCTCGCCGGACATCTGGTTGGGGGGATGGGGTGGCCTGGACCGCACTGGGCCAACGCTAAAATATTGCGCAGGTTTTTTTGTTCGCTCCCCCATCCAACCACATTCAATGACTACCTACAAAGAACTTCTGGCGCAGAAAGAATCGCTGGACCAGCAGATCGCAGACGCCAAGAAAACCGCAGCCAAGGCCGCACTGGCCAATATTCACGCACTGATTGCCGAATTCGGTTTCACCGCTCAGCAGGTGTTCCCATGGAAGCCGGCCGCCGTGAAGGCACCGGCCAAGTACCGTGACCCGGTGAGTGGCCAGACCTGGAGTGGTCGCGGAAAGCCGCCGAAGTGGATCGCAGACAAGGACCGCGCACAGTTCGAGATCCAGTAAACACGATCACGTTGTCGCGCCATCCACCGCGCGATGAGGGAAAAGGGCAGCCGAACGGGCTGCCCTTTTCATTTTCATGGTGGGAGGTGCTGTCATCGCCTGCTCATCGGTTTGGCATAGGATGTGGGCATGGACCAATATTCACGTACGCTCAATCTGGCCGGTGCCTCGAACTTTCGCGACCTTGGGGGCTATGCCGGGGAGGACGGACGGGTGGTGCGCTGGCGCCGCCTCTTCCGCTCCGATCACCTTGCTGCGCTGACGGCGCAGGACACCCTGGCGCTGGCTGGCCTGGGCGTGACGCGCACGCTGGATTTTCGCGGCGATGCCGAACGTGCAGCGCAAGCCTACGCCCTGCCGAACGTGCGCTACCACGCGCTTTCCATCGAACCCACGGTGGTGCAGCGCGCCAAGGAGATGGCGCTGGCGGGCGAGGAGATGACCGCGCCCGTGGCCGTGCGCCTCATGCAGGACACCTACCGCGCATTCGTCGCGAACAATGCAAGGCAGTACGCGGAGCTGTTCGAGCATCTGCTGGAAAACGATGCACCGCTGGTCTTCCACTGCACGGCAGGCAAGGACCGCACGGGCTTTGCCGCAGCGCTGATCCTCATGGCGCTGGGCGTTCCGCGCTCGGTGGTGATGGAGGACTACCTGCTCACCAATGGGCTCTACCAGCGGCCGACGAGCCTCGTGACCGGCAGCGCACCTGAAGAGGTGCTCAATGTGATCTGGCGGGTGCAGGAAGACTTTCTCGATGCGGCCCTCGATGCGGTGGATGGCGACTACGGCGGCCTCGATCGCTATCTCTCGGATCAGCTGTCGGTGGGCGATGCAGAGCGCGCGCGTCTCAAGCAACTCTATCTCGAACCACGCGTGCAGGGGTGATGCGCCACGGGACCTCTGGTGGCGGGGTGCTTGGGCGCCTTGCCCGTTGCCATCCGTGGTGACGAAAAAAAACCGGCTCGAAAGCCGGTTTTTTTGCTTGAGATGCTGCGCCGATCAGGCTGCCGCGTCCTTGAGCTTCTTGAGCGCGCGGACCTTGATCTTCACTGTGGCGGGCTTGGCGTCGAACCAGCGCTCTTCACCTGTGAAGGGATCCTTGCCGAAGCGCTTCTTCTTGGCGGGCACTTGCTGCACGCCAACCTTCAGCAGGCCTGGCAGCGTGAACTCGCCTGCGCCCTTCTTGTGCACCGATGCCAGGATGGCGCCTTCGAGTGCTGCGAGCACGGCCTTGACGGCCTTGGGCTCGACGGCGCTCTGGGCTGCCAGGTGAGCGATCAAAGTGGACTTGTTGAACGCGTCCTTGATCGGCTTCACGGCCGCTGGTGCAGCAGGCGCTGCGGCCACGGTCTTCTTTGCGGCAGCAGGAGCTGCCTTTGCTTTCGCTGGAGCGGCCTTCTTGGCGGGCGCGCTCGCTTTCTTTGCAGTTGCCATGATGAAGTTGGTTATTTGTCTGTTTGCTTAACGGAATACTCGCCAGCAATAGCTGGTCTCGGCATTCTAGGACGAGATTTCAAAGGCGTGTGCACAGTGCAGGATCAAATGTGCGGGAAATCTGCATTCTCCCGTCGTTTTGAGGCGAAAGAGCCACGTGAATACTGGTTTTCAAGGCCTCTCGCGTGTTGGCGTTAAGCTGTGGGGTGCGTGGAAACCTTCGACGTGTTCAACGGAAATTGAGGAGACACATCATGAGCGACAGCGACAACACACCCTTCGGTTTCGGGCGTTTCGTTCCGGGGTTCGATTTTCTGCAGAACCTCGCGAAGAGCGCCACGTCAGGCGTTTCCGCGATGCCGGGGCTGGCCAACTGGGTCGCGCCCACGGTCAGCGTGGAGGAGCTGGACAAGCGCATCGGCGAGCTCAAGTCGGTGCAGTTCTGGCTCGAACAGAATTCGCGCGCGCTCGCCGCGACCGTGCAGGCGCTCGAGGTGCAGAAGATGACGCTGGCCACGCTCGAGAACATGAACGTGGCCATGGGAGACATTGCCGGTGCGTTCGGCGCGGGCATGTCGCAGAGTCCGCAAATGAAGAAGGCGGGCAGTGGCGCTGCGGCGCCGTCGCCCGCACCAGCGCCAGCGTCCCGGCCGGAGGATGACGCGGCGGGAGCAGCCAAGGCCAGGGGCAAGGCGCAGTCCGCCGAGTCCGGTGCCAAGCCATCGGCCCAGGCCGGGGCGTTCATGCCGGGTGCTGGGGGCATGGTCGATCCCGTGCAATGGTGGACTTCGCTGACCCATCAATTCCAGGACATCGCGGCCAATGCCATGCGTGACGTGTCGCAGCATGCGGCGAATGCACCGGCGTCGGTTGCCGGCAACGATGCATTCCGGCAGGCCTCCGACATGGCTGCGCAATTCGCCGCGCAGAGCATGGAAGGCATGCAGGAAATGACGCGCAGCGCCATGGCCGCCGCGGGGGGCAAGGCGAAGAAGGAGCCCGCTCCGAAGGCGGCGGCGCCCGCCAGGAAGGCGCCTGCCAAGAAGACGAGCGCGCCGCGCAAGCCGGGTACATCGTCTTCCCGATCGTCCAAGTGAGGCCACATCAGCAGCCCCGGACGCGCCGATGACCAGCAGGCTGTTTCCCTCGGGTCATGCGTCGCATCCCCAATGGCGCATGGCTGCAGCGCTGGTGGTGGCGCAGCTCAGGGCCCAGATGGCATTGCCCACGCATGCGCGGGCGCCTGCGCTGGGGCTGGTGTACATCACCGACCACTATGCCGACAGCGCCGAGCAGTTGCTGGAATTCCTGGAACAGCAACTGCCGGAGGTAAAGGCGTGGAGCGGGACGACGGGCGTCGGCGTGGCCGCCAACAATGCCGAGTATTTCGACGAGCCTGCGCTGTCGATCATGCTGTGCGACGTGCCGGCCGAGCAGTGGCGCATCTTCTCGGGTGTCGCCCCGCTGCCGCGCGCTGGCCGGGATGACTTCCTCGCCCGCACGGCGCTGGTGCATGCCGATGACGGCACGCCGGACCTGGGCGACGTGCTGCGGGAGATGGCCGCCAGGACTTCATCGGGCCATGTCTTCGGTGGCGTGGTGGCCAGCCGCGGCATGAAGGCGCAGTTTGCGCGGGACCTTGTCCATGCGCCTCGCCGGCCCGGTGAACGGGACAGCGGCGTGCTTCAGGGCGGTATGTCCGGCGTGGCCTTCGCGCCTTCCGTGCAGTGGATATCGCGCATCACGCATGGATGCCAGCCGATCGGTGCCTGGTCCGTCGTGACGGCTTCGCAGGACAACCTGGTGCTGGAACTCGATGGCGTGCCCGCACTCGACGTGCTGCTGGAAACGCTGGGCGTGTCGCTTGACGGCGACCCGCAGCCGGCGATCGATGCAGTGAGCGCGACCATGGCGGGCCTGATGGAGGCCGGTGTGCATGCGACTGCCCATCACACGGGACATTTCGGGGCACAGGCGCGGGTGCGCGACATCATCGGGTTCGACACCACGCGCAGGGGCGTGGCCCTGGCGGAGATGGTGGAGACGGGCTCGATGCTGGCCTTCTGCAGGCGCCAGCAGCATGCAGCCAGATCCGACCTGATGCGTATCTGCGCCGAGATCCGCGAGGAACTCGAGCCCGTGCAGGAGGTGCTGCCCGCGCATGAGGCGGACGAGGCTGCGGAGATACTGCCGGGCGAGGGCGCTGGCAGCTCCCGGCGCATGCTGGGTGCGGTGTATGTGAGCTGCTCAGGACGCGGCGGGCCGTTCTTCGGCGGCCCCAGCGCCGAACTGCAGATCGTGCGGCGCGGCCTGGGCGACGTTCCCCTCGTGGGATTCTTTGCCAATGGGGAAATCTTCGGACACACGCTGTACGGCTACACCGGCGTGCTGACCGTGTTTCTGGGCAGCGCCGAGCCGATGTAGGGAGAGTCAGTCCGGGCGCTCGGCTCGGTGCAGCCGCTCAGTCCCGATACGGATTGCTCGGACGCCGGTCATGGCGATTGGGCACGCCGTCGCCGTCGCGATCCCATCCGCCGCGGTGGTATTGCCAGCGATTGCCGTTCTGCACCCAGCCGGGCTGGTGGTAGGCGTAGCCGGGGCGCACGCGAATCCAGCTGCCCGGCACCCACACGTGGCGGTGTCCACGCCATTCCCAATGGCCTTGCGACCAGACCATGCCGCGGCGTGGGGCGGGAACGCGTTCGTAGCGTGGAGGCGGCGGCGCCTGGTATTGCACGGCCACGAGCGCAGGCTGCGCAGTCACGGGGTAGGGCGAGCCGATCTGGATGTTGACCTGCGGCCCGGCGTGGGCCGCGCCCGTGGCGAAGCCCAGGCTCAGTGCGGCCATGCCGGCGGCGATCAGTGGTGCGGTGCGAATCATGTGGTGCTCCTTTCATGGGTGGATGGCCTGTGTGCTTCCACCATGAAGGGCATGATGCGCAGCGCTTGTGAAGTGGCGGTGGCCGCTCCTTGAGCGCTTGGCAAAGTGTTGTGAACAAATGTGAGGTGCGTGCGGGGATTGTCAGTTGCCCGAAGACGCGTGGGTCCGGCGCATCTGCCCGAACACGGCGAACTCCCAACTGCGCATGCCCAGCACCAGCGTGTAGCCCTCCAGCTCGCGCGGTGGCAGTTTCTGGTCGGCCAGGTGCTGCTGCGAGAAGTCCTGCGCGATGCGTTGCAGGCGCTCGTTGAAGGCCGGTGCCACGGCACGGCTGATCGAGCCATGCACAAGCAGCATGCCCTCGCCCGGACCATCGAAGCTGCCCGAGAAATAGTCGAGCAACGCGTTCTCGCGGAAGAAGTCCATCACCGCTCCATGCGGTCGCCAGCGGAACGTCTTGGCCAGCTTGAGCCGGTAGCGGTTGAGTGGCCGCAGCTCGATGATGCCGATGCGGTCGAGTTGCGCCAGGTACTTCACGCCCTCGGCCTCGGTGAGGCGGTAGGTGGTGGTGATCTGCTCCAGTGTCCATTGGCTGAGCACGCAGATCGCCATCAGCAGCAGCTTCTTGTCGGCCACCACCGCGCGCTCCTGTTCGGCCGTGAGCTCCTTGAGCAGCGGCTGGCTCTCGGCCACGCGCCGCGCGAGGTCGGCGAAGTCGATGCGCAGCGCGCGGCATATCGTATCGATGCGCGACAGGGGCATGTCCCCCTTGGCCAGCATGCGCTTGATGCTGGATTCGGCCATGCCCAGCTGTTCCGCCAGGTCGGCATAGGTCATCTGGGCGGCCTTGAGCTCTTTTTTCAGAGCGGTGATGAGATCGGCGGTGGTGCTCATGGGTATCGATTATCTATACCGTGAGTGCTGCCCGCCAAGCCCGGTGCAGACAATCGATGCCGCAGGGGCCCATGGTTTGCAGACTTGGGGATATCGTCATCCTTTCGTGGAGCACCACACCATGCAGCTCATCTTCGCTTCCCGCCGCACGGCCTCCCGGCGCGCGGTTGTGCGCCGGCGCACCGCCATCATCGTCGGTACGGCCTGCGCGCTGTGGCTTGTGCTGTCCCTGCTCGGCCCCTTCGTGGCGCAGCCGGCCGGTTATCACGGCTTTGCAGACCAGCGCGCATGGGGTGCGATACCGCATGCGCTCGACGTGCTCAGCAACCTGGGGTTCCTGGTCGCAGCCCTCGCGGGCGGGGGGCTGCTGGCGCGGCTGCCGAGCCATGAAACGACGCGGGCGGCACGCTCCATGGCCGCCGTCTTCTTCATCGGGCTGGCCTGTTCGTTTGCGGGGTCGAGCTTCTATCACTGGCATCCCGACGACGCATCGCTGGCCTGGGATCGCCTTGCGATGTGCGTGCCGTTCGCCGGCATGCTGGGGCTTGCGGCGCAGCAGGCCTGCGGCGACGATGCGGCGTGGCCTGCCTGCATCGCCATGCTGGCGAGCGCGGTGGCGGCCGTGCTGCTGTGGCAGCACTCGGGCAACATGCTGTCCTGGGCTCTGGCGCAGGGCGGCGGCATGCTGGTGCTGCTGTGGCTGGCGGCGCGACGCCGCCGCGAGGGTGGCCTGCAGATCCGCCTTGGGTGGGTGATCGCGCTCTATGCCGTGGCCAAATGCTTCGAGCTGGCCGATGCGCAGGTTTTCGCCTGGAGCGATGGATTCATCTCCGGTCACAGCCTCAAGCACCTGTTCGCCGCGGCGGCTGCGCTGCCGGTGCTGCATGCCCTGGCGGCGCTGCGCGAGCGCTCTGCGACGTGGCTGTGACACGATCGGGGAGAGGGAGGGCCTGCATGAGATACGTGCACAATGGCTGCCAGCCAGGCCCTGCGCGAGCCCACGCCAAGAAAGACAAAACCGGGAAAGCCAAGACACCATGAATCCATCGCAAGTTGAGCAGGACATTGCGGGCGCCCCCGCGCACGAGCCGCATCCCAATCAGTTCGCGCTGCTCAGGCAGCGGCGCTTTGCCCCGTTCTTCTGGACGCAGTTCGCGGGCGCGGCCAACGACAATCTCTTCAAGTTCGCCTTCACGGTGATGGTCACCTACCAGCTCAGCGTGCAATGGCTGCAGCCCGCGATGGCCGGCCTCGTGATCGGGGCGCTGTTCATCCTGCCGTTCCTGCTGTTCTCGGCAACGGCGGGACAGATCACCGACAAGCTGGAGAAGACCCGCATCATCCGCTTCGTGAAGGACTTCGAGATCGTGGTGATGCTCATCGCGGCCGCAGGCTTCGTCATGGGCAATGCGGCCATCCTGCTGGCCTGCGTGTTCCTGATGGGGCTCCATTCCACGCTGTTCGGGCCGGTGAAATTCGCGTACCTGCCGCAGGCGCTGAGCGAGCGCGAGCTCACCGGCGGCAACGGCATGGTGGAGATGGGAACCTTCGTCGCGATCCTGCTGGGCAACGTGGCGGGCGGCCTGCTGGTGGCAATGCCGGAGATCGGCCATACCGCCGTGGCGGTGGTGTGTGTGGCGCTCGCGGTGCTTGGACGCGTGGTGGCGCAATGGATTCCCAAGGCGCCCGCCACCGATCCCCACCTCGTGGTGAACTGGAATCCGATTTCGGAGACCTGGCGCAATCTCCGCCTTGCGCACGGCAACATCGTGGTGTTCCGCTCGCTGCTCGGCATCAGCTGGATGTGGTTCTTCGGCGCGGTGTTCCTGAGCCAGTTCCCGAGCTTCGCCAAGGAGGTGCTTCACGGCAACGAGCAGGTGGCCTCGCTGCTGCTCGTGGTGTTCTCGGTTGGCATCGGCGTGGGTTCGCTGCTGTGCGAGGTGCTCTCGCGCAGGCAGGTGGAGATCGGCCTGGTGCCGCTCGGCGCGATCGGCATGAGCGTGTTCGCGATCGATCTGTACTTTGCCTCGCGCGGGCTGCAGGCCTATGCGTCGCCACTGGGCGCCGTCGAGTTCCTGCGGGAGCCTGCCCACTGGCGCGTGATGCTCGACCTGCTGCTGCTCAGCCTGTTCGCGGGCCTGTACAGCGTGCCCATGTACGCGCTGATCCAGCTGCGCAGCCAGCCCACGCACCGCGCACGCATCATCGCCGCCAACAACATCCTGAACGCACTGTTCATGATCGCCAGTTCGGTGATGGCCGGAGCGCTGCTCGCGGCCCAATTCACGGTGCCGCAGATCTTCCTGTTCACCGGTATCGCGAATGCCGTCGTGGCGTTCTACATCTTCATGCTGGTGCCCGAGTACCTGCTGCGCTTCTATGCCTGGGTGCTCTCGCGCATCATCTACCGCTTCAAGGTGCGCGGCGACGAGCACATTCCGTCGCAGGGCGCGGCGATCCTGGCATGCAACCACGTGAGTTTCGTGGACGCCGTGCTGCTGATGGCCGCGAGCCCCCGTCCGATCTACTTCATCATGGACCACCGCATCTTCCGCGTGCCGGTGCTCGGCTGGATCTTCAGGCTGGCCAAGGCCATTCCCGTCGCCTCGCAGAAGGAGGACCCGGCCACCTACGAGGCCGCATTCGAGCAGGCTGCGAAAGTGCTGCGCGAGGGCGACCTGCTGGCCATCTTCCCCGAAGGCGGCATCACGCGCGATGGCACGCTGCAGGAGTTCAAGGGCGGCATCATGAAGATCATCGAGCGCGCACGGGCCGACGGCGTGGAGGCGCCCGTGGTGCCGATGGCGCTGACCAACCTGTGGGGATCGTTCTTCAGCCGCATCGAGCAGGGCGGAGCCATGGTGCGTCCGTTCCGCCGCGGCATGCTCAATCGCGTGGGTCTGAACGTGGGCGTGCCGATGAAGGCAGAGACCGTGCAGCCCGCGCTGCTGCGCGAGCGCGTGCAGGCACTGCTCGAACCATGATGCGGTCCGGTGGGTTGAACCACGAAAAGTATCGAATAGCGATACCTTAAGTGGTTCAATGGCAAACTCGTCATCGAATTCGATGCTGGTTGGGGGCGCGGGAGCATCATCCGTTCCGTGTTCAACAACCAGCCTTCGGGCTACCACTGACATGGCTTCCAACTCCATCATCGTCCAGCGTGATACACGTGCATGGCAAATTCAGGTCTGGGTTTCGTTCGGCATTGCGGCTTTCCTCTGCGCCACCGGTCTCGCCTATCTGCCGGGCCAGCCGCTGGAGCAGGTGTTCATGGTGATGGGATATGTGTTCTGCCTTTCCGCCACCTTCGTTCTGGCGAAGTTCGTGCGGGACCGCGAAAGCGCGCAGCGCCGCGATGCAGGCGATACACCGATGTGGCGTCTCGTGGTGTGGGGCGGCTTCGCGATCGCCATGGGCCTGACGGGCTGGGGTCTGCTGAACATGGAGATCAACGTCACCTACAAGGCCTACCTTGGCGTGAGCTGGCTCTACCTGATCACCACCGCGTTCACGCTGGCCAAGATGCTGCGCGACCGCCAGGAAGCCGATGTGGCCGAGGCCCGTATCCAGATGCGCCGCGAGGCCACCCAGACGGCAGCGGTGCAGCCGGAATGATCCAGGCCTGACCTCCTTCACCCTCGAGTCGATTATTTGAAACTGCAGCGCGATCGACGCGCTGCTTCGGGAGAAAAGAAATGCGTACCTCCATTCGTCAAGTGCTTGCCCGATTCACGCTGGCGGCCGGTGTTCTGGCTGCCGCGGCCCTGCCGGTCCAGGCACGGGCGCAGAGCGATGCCTCGCTGGCGCTCTCGATGATGCCCGTGGCATCCGTCATCGTCGGTGTCGGCGCCAGTGGCGCGGCCGCTGGTGCGGTGGTGGCGATTCCGGTGGCGCTGTCGGTCGGTGGCGCCACGCTGGTGGTGAAGGCCGTGGAGGCTTCCGCGATCGGCACCGTCTATCTGCTGGAGCGTGCATCGGACGGCGCGCAGGCCAGCATCGAAGTGGCCGGCAAGGGCTCGCGTGCCGTGGTGCACGGCGTGGGCACTGCCGTGGAGTGCAGCCTGGTGACCGGCGGCGTGGTGCTGTCCGTGGCCGGCGCGGTGATCGCCTTCATCCCCGATGCGATCGGCCAGGCGCTGCTCTACAACGAACGTCTGTGATCCCCGGGAGCGCAACGCCATGACGACGAAGACATCGAAGGTATCGAAGGCATCCCTGCTGCTCGCCCTTGCGGCGACGGCCCTCGCCGCGACGGGCGCGGCCCATGCGGGCCGCTCCTGCGAGCAGAAGCCTCCCAACGTGCAGACCGTGAAGCAGGGCATGGCGCTGGCCGCGCAGACCGCCAAGGTGCTGGATGCGAGCGGCGCCAAGGTGGTGCTGCTGGGCCGCGCGGGGCAGGACCTGGGCAAGTACCGCCTGCGCTACTCGCACTTCGGCTGGGCCTACAAGACGCCCGAAGGAGCCTGGCGCGTCGACCACAAGCTCAACGAATGCGGCACGGCGGTGTCGCACCTGTACCGCCAGGGCCTGGGGGAATTCTTCCTGGACGATCTCTTCCGCTACGAGGCCGTCTGGATGGTGCCCACGCCCGAGGTGCAGGAGCGCCTGCTGGCGGTGCTTGGCGACCGCGGCAAGCTGACGGCGCTGCACGAGCGCTCCTACAGCATGGTCAGCTACGTGTGGGGAACCAAGTACCAGCAGTCCAACCAGTGGGCGCTGGAGACACTGGCCGAGGCCATGGAGCCCGGCGTGCGCAACCGCGAGCAGGCGCAGGCCTGGCTCAAGTTCAAGGGCTATGAGCCGTCGGTGCTGAAGGTCGGAGCGCTCACGCGCCTGGGCGGCCGCATGACGGCGGCCAACATCGCGTTCGACGATCACCCCAACGAGAAGCGCTTCGCCGACCGGATCGAGACGGTGACGGTGGACTCGGTGATCGAATGGATGCCGCGCGCGCAGCTGGCCGGGCCCGCGCAGCAGATCCGCATGAACTGATCCTCTTGGCCCGTGTGTCGCCGGTGCGCCTTGCCGCCGTGGTCAGGCGGCGGCGAAGGCGCGGGTCACCACGCGGTTGCGACCCGTTCCCTTGGCCTCGTACAGGGCGTAGTCGGCCTCCTTGAGCCATTGCTCGATGCGCTCGTGGCCGGGCGGCGCATTCTGGTGCACCATGCCGATGCTGGCCGTGATGTGCAGCTGCAGGTCGTCGCTGAAGGTGAAGAGCTCGCGGCGCGTGGCCTCGCAGAGGCGCTCGGCCACCTCGCGGGCCTCGGCGTGCGAGACGTTGGGCAGCAGCACCGCGAATTCCTCGCCGCCCATGCGGCCCAGCAGGTCGGCGGGCCCGAGCTGCTGCTGCACGAGCCGGGTGAAGCCGCGCAGCAGTTCGTCCCCGGCGGCATGTCCGTAGGTGTCGTTGACGCTCTTGAAGTTGTCCAGGTCGATCATCAGCACGGCGGCCGGCCGCCGCTCGCTCGCCAGGCGCTGGAGCCAGTGGGCGCATTGCTCGAGGAAGGTGTTGCGGCCCAGCACCCCGGTGAGCGCGTCGTGGCGTGCGGCATAGTTCAGCTTGTCCAGCAGCTCGTTGCGTACGGCCTGGAAGCTGGCCACCGCCAGGGGCCCCAGCGACAGCAGCGTGATGCCCAGGCGCAGCGAGACGGCATCCAGCATGTGGTCGGGCGTGTAGATGATGAGGCCGAGCGAGGCGGTGTACAGCTTGGTGATGCCCACGGCGAGGCACAGCAGCGCCGTGGAGAACAGCGAGTAGCGCAACGCGCACCAGATCAGCGCGGGAACGCCGAAGACGAGCGAGCCGGGGCCGCCCAGCAGCACGGCCGCCACCTCGCTGGTGACCAGTGCAGCCAGCGGCAGAAGATGCAGCAGGCCGCGATACCCGAGCCAGGAGCCCGGGCGTGCACGCCGGATGGCCTCGAATGATGGCGCGCTCAGCACCACGGGCAGCATCAGCATGTTGCAGATCAGTGCGCCGGTGAACCACATCACGATGGCCTTGACCATGGAGCCGCCGAAGAGATACGGTGTCGCCATGCCGCCGAGCAGCGCCTCGCCCAGGGAGGACACGATGCAGCCGCACAGCAGGTACAGCGCGGAGAGCGTGCCGCGCAGCATCACCGTGTCGCGATCAAGGCGCTTGAGGAAGACCCAGCCGGCCAGGACGCCCGCCAGATTCGCCAGCGACAGCAGGAAGGCGGCCGCCATGCCGTCGCCCATCAGCAGCGAGGACGAGACGAAGGCCCCGCCGCCCCACAGCCATGTGCCGCGGTGGTATCCCAGGCTGGGGCGGCGCAGCAGCAGGCCCAGCATCAGGGCGTTCGCCGGCCAGAACGAGGCCAGGAATTCGACCGGGCGGCTCAGCGTGCCGATCACGCAGGCGATGAAGACCGCGATGCCCAGGGCCGCGGCAGCATACGCCTCGGATTGCGCCAACGGTGCCGAGGGGGGCTTGGAATGGAGGTCGGGCATGTCCATGGCAGCGTGGAATCACAACGAAGGTGGTTGCTTCATAGCTTACAACGGCTTGCCCGCAAAACCCATGTCAAGGATGCCGATCGAGGGTTTTCAGGAGGTGCTGATGGCATGGCGCTCCAAGAGGGCCGGCAGAGCGGGGAGCGGCCCCTGAGCCGAAACACGGGACGAAAAAAAAGGCCCGACGCATCGAGCCCTTTCGGAGAAGAATCGACGGGGGAATCCGGGATCACACCCCACGGGCACGATCGGTCTTGAACTGTGCCCGGAACTGGGAGAAGGTGCCGGCCTCGAGCGAGGCGCGGATCTCGCTCATCAGGTTCAGGTAGTAGTGAAGGTTGTGGATGGTCGTCAGCATCGGGCCGAGCATTTCGCCGCAGCGATCCAGATGGTGCAGGTACGCCCGCGAGAAGCCTTCGCGGCCGCCGTCATCCCAGCTCACGCCGCTCGTGCCGGCGCAGGCATGGCAGGTGCAGGTGGTGTCGATGGGCCGGTGGTCGGTCTTGTGGCGCGCGTTGCGGATCTTCAGGTCGCCATGGCGCGTGAAGATCGTGCCGTTGCGCGCATTGCGCGTGGGCATGACGCAGTCGAACATGTCCACGCCGTCGGCCACGCCCTGCACCAGGTCCTCGGGCGTGCCCACGCCCATCAGGTAGCGCGGCTTGTGGGCCGGCAGCAGGTGCGGTGTGTGGGCCATGATGTCCAGCATCTCGTCCTTGGGCTCGCCGACCGAGACGCCGCCGACGGCGTAGCCGGGGAAGTCCATCTCCACCAGCGCCGCGAGCGACTCCTCGCGCAGGTTCTTGAACATGCCGCCCTGCACGATGCCGAACAGCGCATTGGGATTTTCCAGGCGCTCGAATTCGTCCTTGGAGCGCCTGGCCCAGCGGCGGCTCATCTCCATGGACTTGCGCGCCTCGGCCTCGGTGGTCTTGTGGCCGTTGGTCTCGTAGGGCGTGCACTCGTCGAGCTGCATGACGATGTCCGAGTTCAGGATCGTCTGGATCTGCATGCTCACTTCGGGCGACATGAACAGCTTGTCGCCGTTCACCGGGCTCTGGAAATGCACGCCTTCCTCGGTGATCTTGCGCATCGCGCCGAGGCTCCAGACCTGGAAACCGCCCGAGTCGGTGAGGATGGGCTTGTTCCACTTCTCGAAGCCGTGCAGGCCGCCGAAGCTCTGCATGATGTCCAGGCCGGGGCGCATCCACAGGTGGAAGGTGTTGCCGAGGATGATCTGGGCTCCCATCTCCTCGAGGCTGCGCGGCATGACGCCCTTGACGGTGCCGTAGGTGCCCACGGGCATGAAGATGGGGGTCTGGACGACGCCGTGGTTGAGTGTGAGGCGGGCTCGGCGGGCGTGGCTTGTCGGGTCGGTTTTGAGGAGTTCGAACTGCAGCATGATGCCCCGATTGTCCCAGACTGCGAATACAGGATCTTTCGCAAGCGTATTTGGACGCCTACACTGGGGGCACTGACAACCCATGGTGAAGGGAAACGACATGGTACGAATTCTTGTGGCAGTGGATGGTTCGGAGTTGGCGCTGGACGCCGTGCGTCATGCCTTGACGCTCGTGGGCGAAGGGCTGAAGGCCGTGCTGGTGCTCGGCCACGTGCAGGAGGAGGCATCGTTTCTCGAGCTCGCCACACAGGGCGCCGATGCGATCGCGGAGGCCGCCGTCGAGGCCGGCAAGCACCTCACGCGGCCCGCGGAGCGCCTGGTGCGCGAGGCCAGCGTGCCGTTCGAGACCGAGATCGTGCTGGGGTCTCCCGCATCGGCACTGTGCGATCTGGCCGAGTCGCAGGGATGCGACTTCATCGTCATGGGAGCCCGCGGGCTCGGCGCCATGCGGGCCGCGGTGATGGGGTCGGTGTCGCTGGCGGTGGTGCAGCACAGCACCTTGCCCGTGCTGGTCGTCAAGCACCGCGAAGCATCGGAGGCCGACGAGATGGATGAGGACGCCCAGGACACGCAGGCCTGAGACCGTACGCGGTACGTCACGCGGCCATCACCCGGGATCAGGCGGCCTTGCGCATGCCCTCGTCGTGGAAGCCGCGCTGGAACTTGCCGTGCGGCAGGCTGCCGATGCGCTGGAAGGTCCGGCGGCAGTAGATGCGGCTCCACAGGCATTTGTTGAGTTCGTCCACGGGCCAGGGGCCCGAGACCACCACGAGGTCGTTGGCACGGTCGAACTCGCCCGCCGCGCGCAGGCGCCGGCGTGTGTGGGCCGCCCAGGACTGGATCCGTGCGGGAGCTCCGTGTTCGTGGATCTCTCCGGTGCTGCGGTTGAATGCCACCGCGACGGTGTCGGTCTGGAGACGGTAGCGGCGCTCGCCGGTGACGGCGCTGGGCTCGTCGCGCAGATCGTAGAGATAGTAGCTGCCGGCCTTGAGCTGGTACTGCAGATCCATGGCGGAATCCTCCGGGCTGAGAGAAGTAGCGACAGTTGTGCGCCGAAAGGCGTCATCCTGCGGCCAGCCTGCGGCGGCCCTGCTTCCTCTATCCATAACGCCTGTACCAGCGCGAGAAACGCTACGCATTGTGTAGCGATGCACGGCCGTTGGCAAGCGGCCGGCCGGCAAAGTGTCAGGTACCGGCGTCAGGCGCCGCTGCCCTGGTCCGTGGCGCGGTCGAGCACCTCGCGCAACTGGCCGAGCTGCGCATAGAGCTCGCGCGCACCGGCCGCACCCAGCGGCGCGAATAACTGCTCCAGCCACTTCTCGTGCTCCGCGGCCATGGTGTCGAACTGGCGCACGCCCTGGGGGGTGAGCCGCACGATCATCGAGCGCCGGTCATTCGGGTCGGCCACGCGCTCCACCCAGCCTTCGGCGACGAGCTGATCGGTCAGGCCCGTGACATTGCCTCCGGTCACCATCAGGTATTCCGACAGTGTCTTCATGCGCAGGCCCTCGGGAAACCTGCTGAGCTGAGCGAGGTAGTCGAAGCGCGAGAGCGTGGTGCCGAATTGCGCCTGCAGATGGCTGCGGATCGTCTGCTCGATCTGCGTGCTGCAGGTGAGCAGCCGCAGCCACAGGCGCACGGCCTGGTGGTCGTCATGCGACAGGCCGGCCTCGCGGCCCGGGCGATCGGCGATGGCGGGTGCGGGAGTGTCGCGTGGGGATAGGGCCATGGTCGGAGGACGTTCGATGGAGGAGGGAAATGCAAATTGCCAATGCGGCTTCGCGGTCTCTCAGGGTTTTTTCGGATTCTAGCAAATCATTGAAAACTAAATAATTTAGTTCTAAAGCAATTTGCTGCACGGACCGTTGCCATGAAAATCGTCTGTATCGGCGGAGGACCCGCCGGCCTGTATTTCGCGCTGCTGATGAAGCAGCAGAACCCTGATCACGAGGTCGTCGTGGTCGAGCGCAACAAGCCCTACGACACCTTCGGCTGGGGCGTGGTGTTCTCCGACGCGACCATGGACAACATGCGCGAATGGGATCCGGTCACGGCCGCGCAGATCGAGAAGGCGTTCAACCACTGGGACGACATCGAGCTGCTGTTCAAGGGACGGACCATCCGCTCGGGCGGCCACGGCTTCGTGGGCATCGGCAGAAAGCACCTGCTCAACATCCTGCAGGCGCGCTGCGAGGCGCTGGACGTGAAGCTGGTGTTCGAGACCGACGTGCAGTCCGACGAGGACTACGCCGATGCCGACCTCATCATCGCCAGCGACGGCGTGAACTCGCGCATCCGCACCAAGTACCAGAGCGTGTTCAAGCCCGACATCGTCACGCGTCCCAACCGATTCATCTGGCTTGGAACGCACAAGGTCTACGAGGCCTTCACCTTCGACTTCGTGCGCACCGAGCACGGCTGGTTCCAGGCGCACATCTACAAGTTCGACGACAACACGTCGACCTTCATCGTCGAGACCACCGAGGAAACCTGGAAGGCGAGCGGCCTTGACCAGGCCGATCAGGAACAATCCATCGCCTTCTGCGAGAAGATCTTCGCGGACAACCTGCAGGGCGCGAAGCTCATGACCAATGCGCGCCATCTGCGCGGCAGCGCGTGGATCAACTTCCAGCGCGTGGTGTGCGAGCAGTGGTGGCTCAGGAACCCCCGGGACAGCTACGTGGTGCTGATGGGTGACGCGGTGCACACGGCGCATTTCGCGATCGGCTCGGGCACCAAGCTTGCGATCGAGGATGCCATCGAGCTTGCGCGCCAGTTCAAGCTGCACGGCGCGGTGGCCGGCAAGGCGCAGATCCCCGAAGTGCTTGCCGCCTACCAGGAGGCGCGGCGCGTGGAGACGCTGCGCATCCAGAACGCCGCGTGGAACGCGATGGAGTGGTTCGAGGTCTGCGGCAGGCGCTACTGCGACCAGCTGGCGCCCGAGCAGTTCATGTACTCCATGCTCACGCGCAGCCAGCGCATCAGCCATGAGAACCTGCGGCTGCGCGATGCGGGCTGGCTCGGTGGCTACGAGAAATGGCTGGCCGAGGAAAACGGCGTTCCCGTGCAGGACGGCGGCAAGGCGCCGCCGCCGATGTTCCTGCCCTACACGCTGCGCGGCCTGACGCTCAAGAACCGTATCGTCGTCTCGCCGATGGCGCAGTATTCCGCCGTCGATGGCGTGCCGGGCGACTACCACCTCGTGCACCTCGGCGCACGCGCCATGGGCGGCGCGGGGCTGGTGTTTGCCGAGATGGCCTGCGTGAGCCCCGAGGGCCGCATCACGCCCGGCTGCCCGGGAACCTATTCGCAGGAACAGAAGGCCGCATGGAAGCGCATTGCGGACTGGATCCACGCGCACACCGACGCCAAGTTCGCGATGCAGATCGGCCATGCGGGAGCGAAGGCCTCGACACGCCTTGCGTGGGACGGCACGGACCTGCCGCTCACCGAAGGCAACTGGCCCATCATGGCGGCGTCGGAGCAGCAATACCTGGAAGGTGTGAGCCAGACATCGAAGGCCATGACGCGCGCCGACATGGATCTCGTGAAGCAGCAATTCGTCGATGGCGCCCGCATGGCGGCCGACATCGGCGCGGACTGGCTCGAACTGCACTGCGCGCACGGCTACCTGCTGTCCGCCTTCATCTCGCCGCTGACCAACCACCGTACCGATGAATATGGCGGCAGCCTCGACAACCGCCTGCGCTATCCGCTCGAGGTCTTCCACGCCGTGCGCGCCGTGTGGCCCGAGGATCGCCCCATGTCGGTACGGATCTCCGCGCACGATTGGGTTCCGGGCGGCATCACGCCGGATGACGCGGTGCTGATCGCCAAGGCGTTCAAGGATGCGGGCGCCGACCTGATCGATTGCTCATCGGGCCAGGTCAGCAAGCAGGAAAAGCCCGTATTCGGCCGCATGTTCCAGACGCCGTTCGCCGACCGTATCCGCCAGGAGGCCGGCATCGCCACCATGGCCGTGGGAGCCATCAGCGAGGCCGACCATGCCAACAGCATCATCGCCGCCGGCCGTGCCGACCTGTGCGCCGTCGCCCGCCCGCATCTTGCGAATCCCGCATGGACGCTCACCGAGGCGGCCAAGATCGGCTACACGCAGATCGCCTGGCCCAGGCCGTATTTCCAGGGCAAGCGCCAGATGGAAACGCTGTTCGAGCGCGAGAAGGCGCAGCAGGCGGCGGCCACTGCCGCCGGCGCGCACTGAGGAATGCCCATGAATGAACTACACGCACCCCTTCGCGCACCCCTTGGCAACCAGCATGCGCTGGTGACCGGCGCGGGGCAGGGCATTGGCGAGGCGATCGCATGCCAGTTGCTCGCGCAGGGCGCGCGCGTCACGGTGCTGGGCAGAAGGCGGGAGCCGCTCGACGCGCTGGTGCAGGCATTCCCCGAGCGGTGCCAGGCCGTGCAGGCGGACGTGTCGAATGCCGACCAGGTGCAGGCCGCCTTCGATGCCGCGACGCAGCGCTTTGGTGCCGTGCAGATCCTCGTGAACAACGCGGGTCAGGCAGCGAGCGTCCCTTTCATGAAGATGGATGCAAGCACCTGGAGCGCAATGCTCGCGGTGAATCTCACCGGCACGATGCTGTGCATCCAGCAGGCGCTGCCCGGCATGCTGGAACTTGGCACCGGCCGCATTGTGAACGTGGCGAGCACGGCGGGGCTGAAGGGCTACGGCTATGTGTCGGCCTACTGCGCAGCCAAGCACGGCGTGATCGGCCTCACGCGCTCGCTGGCCCTGGAGCTGGCTCACAAGGGCATCACCGTGAACGCTGTCTGCCCCGGCTACACCGAGACCGACATAGTGCGCGACAGCATTGCGCGCGTGGTGCAGAAGACCGGTCGCACCGAGGAACAGGCGCGCGCCGAATTCGTCAAGGGCAACCCGCAGGGCCGATTGGTTCAGCCGCAGGAGGTGGCCGATGCCGTGCTCTGGCTGTGCGGCGCGGGTGCCTCGGCCATCACGGGGCAAAGCATCGCGGTCGCCGGCGGCGAGGTGATGTGAAACCCATTGCAGAACACAAGAAAGCGAGACAGGCATGAGCAGCACACAACATGAGATCGACCCGGCGCTGGTGGCGGGCAACCGCAGGCCGATGGCCGGTTACGGCGCGGAGCATTTTCTGTGGGACGTGAAGGACGGCGTGGCCACCATCACGCTCAACCGCCCCGACCGCAAGAACCCGCTCACCTTCGCGTCGTACGCGGAGCTGCGCGACCTGTTCCACCAGCTCAAATGGGCCAGCGACGTGCACGCCGTGGTGGTGGTGGGCGCGGGCGGCAACTTCTGCTCGGGCGGCGACGTGCATGAAATCATCGGCCCGCTCGTGCAGCTCAAGGTGCCCGAGCTGCTGATGTTCACGCGCATGACGGGCGAGCTCGTGAAGATGATGCGCGCCTGCCCCCAGCCGATCATCGCTGCCGTCGACGGCGTGTGCGCCGGCGCGGGCGCGATCATGGCGATGTCCTCCGACATGCGCCTAGGCACGGCGCGCAGCAAGACCGCATTCCTGTTCAACCGCGTGGGCCTTGCGGGTTGCGACATGGGCGCCTGCGCCATCCTGCCGCGCCTTGTCGGCCAGGGCCGCGCGAGCGAACTGCTCTACACCGGCCGCAGCCTGGGCGGCGAAGAGGGTGAGCGCTGGGGATTCTTCAATCGCCTGTGCGAGCCGGATGCCCTGCTGGCCGATGCGCAGAAACTCGCCGCCGACCTGGTGGCGGGTCCGAGCTTTGCCAACGGCATCACCAAGACCATGCTGCACCAGGAATGGGCGATGACCATCGAGCAGGCCATCGAGGCCGAGGCACAGGCGCAGGCGATCTGCATGCTGACCGAGGATTTCTCGCGTGCCTACCACGCGTTTGTCGCCAAGCAGAAACCTGTATTCAAAGGAAATTGACATGGCCGATCAAAGCTATCTGCAATGGCCGTTCTTCGAGCCGCGCCATGCGCTTCTGGCGAGGGAACTCGATGCGTGGGCCGCGCAGAACATCGCGCAGGAACACGGCAGCGACGTGGACGCCGCATGCCGTCATCTCGTGAAGCAGCTGGGAGAGGCCGGCTGGCTGCGGCATGCGGTGGCGGGCGCTGATTTCGGAGGTGCGGGAGAGCAGATCGACACGCGCTCCATCTGCCTGATCCGCGAGACGCTGGCGCGCCACAGCGGCCTCGCGGACTTCGCGTTCGCGATGCAGGGCCTGGGCTCCGGCGCGATTTCGCTCGCGGGAACGGATGCACAGAAGCAGCGCTATCTCACCCGCGTGGCGAAGGGCGAGGCGATCTCGGCCTTCGCGCTCTCGGAGCCCGATGCGGGATCGGATGTGGCGGCCATGTCGTGCAGCGCGGTGCTGGACGGAGACCACTACGTCATCAACGGCGAAAAGACCTGGATCTCCAACGGCGGCATCGCCGACGTCTACGTGGTCTTCGTGCGCACCGGCGAGGCCCCCGGCGCGCGTGGCATCACGGCGCTGATCGTCGATGCGGGCACACCGGGATTCGAGATCGCGGAGCGCATCGACGTGATTGCGCCACATCCGCTGGCCCGCCTGAGGTTCACCGACTGCCGCGTGCCGGTATCGCAGCGCGTGGGCGCGGGCGGTGAAGGCTTCAAGGTGGCGATGCGCACGCTCGACGTGTTCCGCACCTCCGTGGCTGCTGCGGCGCTGGGCTTCGCTCGCAGGGCGCTCGATGAGGCGCTGCACCGTGCGACCACGCGCAGGATGTTCAGCGGTGTGCTGGCCGACTTCCAGCTCACGCAGGCCAAGCTTGCGCAGATGGCCACGCAGATCGACAGCGCCGCGCTGCTCACCTACCGCGCCGCATGGCAGCGCGACCAGGGCGGGAACGTGACGCGCGAGGCGGCCATGGCCAAGATGACCGCCACCGAGAACGCGCAGCAGGTGATCGATGCCGCGGTACAGATGTGGGGCGGCATGGGAGTCGTGAGCGAGCAGCCGGTGGAGCGCCTGTACCGGGAGATCCGCGCACTGCGGATTTACGAGGGCGCCACCGAGGTGCAGCAACTCATCATCGCGCGCGAACTGCTCAAGCAGGCGCATTGACGTCGTTTCACCAGTCCGCGAGAGGTCGCCAACATGCCGTCATCTTCATTCACCGCGCACATCGATACCTTTGCCGCAGACCACTTGCCGCCTGCGGACCAGCAGCCCGACTATGTGTTCGACCTGCCCGAGTTGCAGTTCCCCGAGCATTTGAACTGCGCTGCCGAACTGCTGGACCGCCATGTGCGCGAAGGCCGTGGCGACCGCCCCTGCGTGCGCGCGCCGGGCCTCAGCTGGAGCTACGCACAGTTGCTTGAGCAGGCCAACCGCATCGCGAACGTGCTGGTGAACGAGATGGGCCTCGTGCCCGGCAATCGGGTGCTGCTGTTCGGACCGAACAATCCGATGATGGTGGCAAGCTGGTTTGGCGTGGTGAAGGCCGGAGGCATTGCGGTGGCCGCCATGCCGCTGCTGCGCGCCAAGGAGCTGTCGACCATCGCGGACATCGCACGCATCAGCCATGCGCTGTGCGACAACGCCTTGCGTGCCGAGGCCGAAGCGGCCATGCAGAAGTCGCCGGCACTCACGCAGATGCGGTTCTTCAACGTTCCGGACGATCCTCGCTCGCTGGAGGCGCTGATGCAGCAGGCATCGCCGGATTTCACCAACGTGGACACGGCGGCCACCGACACCTGCCTGCTCGGCTTCACGTCGGGCACCACGGGGATTCCCAAGGCCACCATGCATTTCCATCGCGACGTGATGGCCGTGTGTGCCTGCTGGCCGCGGCATGTGCTGCAGGCGAATGCGGACGACGTGTTCATCGGCAGCCCTCCGATCGCCTTCACGTTCGGCCTGGGCGGACAGGTGCTGTTCCCGATGTCGATCGGTGCGTCGATGGTGCTGCTGGAAAAGGCCGGGCCGCAGCAACTGGGCGAAGGGCTGGAGCAGTACGGAGCGACGGTGATGTTCACCGCACCCACCTCCTACCGCGCGATGGCCCCCTACGGTGATCGCATTCGAGCGACCCGGCTGCGCAAGTGCGTATCGGCCGGCGAAGCGCTGAATGCCTCCACGCGCGCGCTGTGGAAGAGCAGCACGGGCATCGAGATCATCGACGGCATCGGCTCGACCGAAATGCTGCACATCTTCATCTCGCACCGCGAAGATGAAGCCCGCCCGGGAGCCACCGGCAAGGCGGTTCCGGGCTACGAGGCGCGTGTGATCGACGAGGACGGCAACGAGGTCGCAGCGGGCACCGTGGGCCGCCTGGCGGTGAGAGGCCCGACCGGTTGCCGCTACCTCGATGACGAGCGCCAGAAGAAATACGTGCAGGGTGGCTGGAATCTCACGGGCGATGCCTATCTGATGGATGCCGACGGCTATTTCATCTACCAGGCGCGCACCGACGACATGATCATCTCGGCGGGCTACAACATTGCGGCTCCCGAGGTGGAGGATGCGCTCATGGCGCACGAGGCCGTGGCCGAATGCGCGGTGATCGGCGTGCCCGATGCGGAGCGCGGCCAGATCGTCAAGGCCTTCATCGTATTGGCGCCGGCCTTCAAGGAGCGCGGCGACGACGCCATGGCGAAGGCATTGCAGGAATTCGTCAAGCAGACGGTCGCGCCCTACAAGTATCCGCGCGCCGTGCAGTTCGTGGCGCAATTGCCGCGCACGGCCACGGGCAAGCTGCAGCGCTTCAAGCTGCACGAGGCGTCATGACGACGGATGTCCACAACGCGCATGGTTCAGCGCACGGTTGCGCGCGCCGCTTCGTGCGCCCGGTGCCGATCCGCTTCGCGCATTGCGACCCTGCGGGGATCATCTTCTTTCCGCAGTATCTGGTGCTGTTCAACGGCCTGGTCGAGGATTGGTTCAACGACGGCCTGCAGGTGCCCTATGCGGATCTGATCGGCGTGCAGCGCACGGGCCTGCCCATCGTGCACCTCGAGTGCGATTTCCGCGCCATCACACGCATGGGCGAGACGGTGAATTTCGAGCTGTCCGTCCACAAGCTCGGCACGCGCTCGCTCACGCTCGACATGGCATGCCACGGTGCGGACGGCGAGCTGCGCGTGCGCGCGCAGAAGGTGCTGGTGTTCACCGACCTGGACACCCATGCAGCCATCGCCGCGCCCGAGCGGGTGCGCCATGCAATCACGCGCTGGATGCAGGCGACCGCCCAGGCCTGACGGATGGATGAACGATTTGGAAGAAGAAGGAAGACAGATGACCACTACCACCCCTCCCCACGCCCAGGTTCTGTTGCCGCAGGGCTGGCCTCGTCCCAAGGGCTATGCCAATGGTGTCGCGGCGCGCGGCCGCACGGTGTTCGTGGCCGGAATGATCGGCTGGGACTCCCAGGGCCAGTTCCAGACCGACGACTTTGCCGCCCAGGTACGCCAGGCGTTGCAGAACGTGGTGGATGTGCTCAGGGAGGGTGAGGCAGGGCCGGAGCACATCATGCGCATGACCTGGTACATCACCGACAAGCGCGAGTACCTGGCCGCGCAGGCCGACATCGGCAGGGCGTTTCGCGAGGTCATCGGCAACTTCAACATTGCGATGACGGCGGTACAGGTGGCCGCGCTGATCGAGGACCGCGCGAAGGTGGAGATCGAGTGCACGGCGGTGGTGCCCGACTGATGGACCGTTGGGGGGTGCCTGCCTTGCTCCTCCCGGGTGGGAGATGCAGGGCAGGACGACCGGATCCTCAGAAATCCAGCAGGCTGAAGCCGACCGAGAACACGGTGCGCTTGAAGTTGTAGTCCACCAGGCTGTCGCCGTAGCCGCTGAACACCGATGCGTGCAGGCGGAGATTGCTCTTGCCGCCGAGCCAGCCTTCGCCGAGCGCGCGCATCCACTCGATGCGGCCCGAACCCTTGCCATGGCCGCCGAGGGAGCCGCGCGCGGTCACACCCAGCCAGTTCTGCTGGTTGACGTTCCAGCCGACCTTCAGCTCGCCGCGGCCGATGTAGTTTTCGATCTGCGGATTGTTATCGTTGTCGAAGCTTTCCTTGATGCGCTTCCAGTACCGGCCCTCCACGGTCCAGCGGCCCGGCAGCTCGAAGCCTGTCATCACGTAGTAGCGATTCCAGCTGCGCGAGAGTGGATCGCTCTGGCCGTTCGACTGGTGGGCAAGGCCCACGCCGGAGTACCGCCAGCGCCAGCCTCCCGGCAGGTCCGCCGTGGTGGGATAGACATAGAGGATCTCGGGCTCGTGGTCGGTGTTGCGGAACGGGCGCGAGATGTCCGAGTTGAACAGCTGCCAGTACGACTGCTGCGTGTAGCCGAGCCACAGCGAGTCACGGTACTTGGAATCGGCGCTGGTCAGCAGCCCCGATGCCAGCTTGGTGCGCACCGACAGCTGGATGCGCATTTCCTGCTTGTCGTAGGGCTGGGAGAAGGTTGCGCTGTTCGCCGGGTTGTCCGACATCGGCTGGCGATTGACGTCGCTGCCGGCGGAGGCCTGCAACGTGAGGGGACGGTAGCCACGGAAGCTGAAGGTGCCGCAGTCGGTGCCTTCCTCGAGCTCCCAGAAGCGCGACATCTCGGAGAACGACGCGTCGCGGCAGCCGCCGTTCGGGATGGGGCCGGTGGTCTGGGCGGCGACCAGCTCGGCTGGGGGCTTGAGCTGCGCCTGTGCTCCGCTGGCGGGAACGGTTTCTGCCGCGGGCAACGGGCCGACCGTGTCGGGCGTGGGCTGGCTTCTGGACCATTGGTCGAAGCACGCCAGCCGGGCCGAATCGTCGGCCTTCGACATGCATTGGCGCCAGGCGGTTTCGGTGTCGGGCAGCGGCGTGCCGCGGGTCTGTGCGTGCTGGGCATGCGAGAGCGCGGGCAGGCTGCCGCAGGCGACGGCTGCCATCGCCAGGCAGAGGTGGGAGCGGGAAAAGGTGGTCATGCGGATGAAGGGATGAATCTGGGGGCGGGTGCGCTCAAAGGGCTGCCTTGCGCATCACGAACCGGTGGGTGCGGTCTTCGCTGTCGGAAAACTCTCCGCGGATCTCGCGGGCGCAGCTGCCTTCCACGACGTCGCCGCCCCAGTTGCCGCTCACGCTCTTGCCGTCGCGGGATTCCTCCATCGTGAGCGCGCCCTTGTTGACGTCGCCCACGACGATGGATTGGAAACCGGGCCGCGTGATCGTGCCCTTGACGGTGCCATCCCACTCGGGATGCGGGCCGAGCTGCATGGAAATGGGGCCCGGCACGCCGTCCATCTGGACGGTCCAGCGGCCCAGCAGCTCGGGCTGCTCCATCTGCTGTGCCGTGGGGCAGACGGGGCGCGGCGCCGGTGCACTGGCACAGGCGGTGAGCAGCGCCGCCGCGGCGAGGCTGGAGAGGAGCCTGAGGGCTGGTGTAGGTCGTTGCTGTCGGTTCATATCCGGAAATCCTGGGTCGGTCTGTCGGTTCGTCAGGTGCGCCTGTCGCGCCTGTCAGGGAGCGGGCGGCGCGGCGGTCTGCACCTTGCGTGCCAGTTCCTCGCGCAGGGCACGCAACTTGGCGCGCGGGTCTTCCCGCGCGGTGCTTGCGTCGAGCCCCATCTCGGCGATGAAGCGGCTGGGTTGGGTGGTGACCATGTCGCGGCCCTTCTTGCGGCGCTTGGTCCAGCTCACGGCGAGCGTGCGCTGCGCGCGCGTGATGCCGACGTACATCAGCCGGCGCTCCTCCTGCAGGCGCAGCGCGGTTTCCTGGCTGACCTTTTCCTGCTTGCCGTCGTCATCGTCGAGCTTGAACGGCAGCATGCCTTCGGTGACGCCCGCAAGCACCACGTGCGGCCACTCGAGGCCCTTGGAGGCGTGCAGGGTGGAAAGCACGACCATGTCCTGCTCCTGTTCGCGCTCGCTGATGGTGGACAGCAACGCGATGTTCCTGGCCACTTCGAGCAGGCTCTTCACTTCGGTCTGCATCGTGGTGCCTGCCGCGTCCTCGATCTTGCCGCCCGCGCGCTGCACCATCCAGTCGCAGAACTCAAGCACATTGCTCCACCGCGCGGCGGCAACGCTTTCGCTGTCCTCGCTGTCGTAGAGGTACTGCTCGTAGCCGATCTCCTTGAGCCAGTCCATCATGAAGGTGCGTGCCGCCTCGGTGCCCAGGGTGTGGCGCGCGCGGTATTCCAGGTCGTTGATGTAGCGGCCGAACTCGACCAGCCCGTCGTAGGCCTTGCGCGGCAGCAGCGATTCGAGCATCTGGTTGAACAGCGCACCGAACATGCTGAGCTTGTGCTGCGCGGAGAACTCGCCGAGCTTGCCGAGCGTGGTGTGGCCGATGCCGCGCTTGGGCGTGGTGATGGCGCGCAGGAAGGCCGGATCGTCGTCGTTGTTGATCCACAGGCGGAACCACGCACACAGGTCCTTGATTTCGGCACGGTCGAAGAAGCTCGTGCCGCCCGAGACCTTGTAGGGAATGTTGGCCTTGCGCAGGGCCTTCTCGATGGGCTTGGCCTGGTGGTTGGCGCGATACAGCACCGCGAAATCCTTCCAGGCGGGCTGGGGGTTGTATGAGGCGCGCAGGCCCTGGATGCGCGCCACCGTGCGCTCTGCCTCGTGCTCTTCGGTATCGCAGTCGACGATGCGCACGGGTTCGCCCTCGCCAAGCTCGGAGAACAGCGTCTTCGGGAACAGCTTGGGGTTGGGCTGGATCACGTTGTTGGCCGCACGCAGGATGGCCGAGGTGGAGCGGTAGTTCTGCTCCAGCTTGATGATCTTGAGCTGCGGGAAGTCGATGGGCAGCTTCTTGAGGTTGTCCAGCGTTGCGCCGCGCCAGCCGTAGATCGACTGGTCGTCGTCGCCCACGGCCGTGAAGTGGGCACGCTCGCCCACCAGCATCTTCAGCAGTTCGTACTGCGTGGCGTTGGTGTCCTGGTACTCGTCGACCAGCACATGGCCGAGCAGTCGCTGCCATTTCTCACGCACTTCAGGATGGTGCTTGAGCAGGCGCATGGGCATGCCGATGAGATCGTCGAAATCGACACTCTGGTAGGCGGTGAGCCGCTCTTCATAGCGCTGCATGATGAGCGCGATGCTGCGCTCGTTGTCGTCCTGCGCCATGGCGAGCGCCTTGCGCGAATCCCAGCCGTTGTTCTTCCAGTTGCTGATCGTCCACTGCCATTGCCGTGCGGTGGCCACGTCGGTGGTGCCGCCCGCGCAATCCTTGATGATGCCGGTGACATCGTCGGCATCGAGGATGCTGAACTGCGGCTTGAGCCCCAGCACATGTCCATCCTCGCGCACCATGCGAACGCCCAGCGCGTGGAAGGTGCAGACCAGCACGTCCTTGGCCTGCCTGCCGATCAGGCCCGACGCGCGCTCGCGCATTTCCGCGGCCGCCTTGTTCGTGAAGGTGATGGCGGCGATGCGGCGCGGCGCGAGACCGTTCTCGATCAGCTTGCCGATCTTGTGCGTGATCACCCGCGTCTTGCCCGACCCTGCGCCGGCAAGAACCAGGCAGGGGCCTTCTGTGTAGTGAACGGCTTGGAGCTGAGCCAGATTGAGTCCAGCGGACATGAGGGTGGTCGGAAGTGCAGGGATCGGTTGCGGGATGGACGGGCGCCAGCCTCCATGACGGGGCCGAGCAGGCCGGCTTGGCGTTGCCGGCGAAGCGCTGAATCATAGCCACCCGCGCATTTCCCTGTCAGCAACGGATTTGGTAGTAATTCTCAATAGCGCCAGGGAGGCTCATTAAACAGCTTTTACCTAACGGTAAGAAACATTGAGTAACATTCGCCGTCGCAAGATGTGAGAAGCCGGCCTGTGCCCGGAACACTGACAGCCCTTGCGCTCTTCGAAAAGGAGCGCTCCCCGTGACCCAGGCCCGATCCACCTCGGTGCCTGTCCGCCAGATTCTGCATTCAAGGGTTGGTGCGCAACTTCACCTGTGGAGCCAGCGCAAACCCCACGCACGGGCAACGGTCAACAAGTGTCAGTTGCGCGTAAGGTATTGGCAACAGCTTTTTAGTTATTGTCAATTATCTTTGGTGTGTCGATATACTTTATTCTTGCCACTGACTTACCTGTGGAAAGTTTATGAAACATAGCGTTGCTGGGGTTGCGCCAGACCTGCTGGCCCCCGTCTATCAGGACCGCTTTCTTGCCCTGTTCGGTGTGGCTGCGCGCAAGTCCCTCATCGAGTGGAGACGCGCGCCCACCGCAGATGCGCAGCTCGCGTTGCTGGATGCCTCCTCCAGCGGCGATGCCGTGCCCGCGACTACGCCATGCGTGATCTATGTCGGCAAGGCGGCAGGCGGGACCGAGAAGTCGCGCAGCGAGCGCTGGGTGTCGCACCTGCCTGCGGAGTTCACTGTTTCCGACCTGATCGACGCCCTCGACCGCGCGGCCGTCTTCCTGATGGACTGGGCTGTCCGTCAGCGGATGGTCGCCGCCAGGGCAGCGACCGCTGCGGTGCAGACCCAGGTGCCTGCGCAGGCGGGCGAGCCGTCCGGCGCGATGGTGTCCGACGACCAGTTCCAGCTCACCAGCTGGGTGTCGCTCGACGCCCCCTACAACACGGGTGCCTGCGTGCGCGCCATGGCGCTGCTCACGCGCGCGCCCATCAATCTGCGCCAGTTGTGCGGACACAGCGGCCTGGACGTCGATACCGCGCGTGCGCTGATCGCAAGCCTGCAACGCCGCGGCGTGCTGCGCCACACCCAGCATCAGGCAGCGGCTGCCGCCATGTCGAGCAACGCGGCCCAGGAGCAGGTCCAGCGCGGCCGTCCCGTGCGCGTGGGCCTGATCCAGCGCCTCACGCGCTGGGTTCGTGTGGGAGGCCGTGTCTGACGTGGTGATGGATTCCCTACCCCGCATTGCTCTCGTCGGAGCGATGGGTATCGGCAAGACGACGGCACTGCGTGCGCTGTGCGGCGAGAAGATGGTCTCGTCCGACGTGGTGAACCTCGATCGCGCGAGCAACGCCAAGGAGTTCACGACCGTGGGCACCGAATTCGGCGAGATCGACCTCGGCGAGGGCGAGCGTGTCCAGGTCTGCGGCTGCCCCGGCCAGGAGCGTTTTTCCTTTGTCCGCAAATGGATTCTGTCGGTCTCCATGGGCGTTTTCGTCATGGTGGACGTGAATGCGCACGATGCGTTGCAGGAGACTTCGCGGCTGCTGAAGGACGTGGCCGCGCTCGAGCAGCCGCCGCTGGTGCTGATCTTGAGCGCGCGCGCCGCGCCAGCCTCCGCTCTCGATGCCTTTGCCGCAGCGATCACTCACGCCGGGCATGGCGTCGTCCCGGTGCTGCAGGCGGATCCGCGCGACCGTAACCAGATGCTGGATGCGATCGGTGTGCTTGCATCGATGCTGTCACTGCAAAGCGAGGAATGATGAGCAAGGCCTCCACCGTGGTCCCTCCGATGATTGCCGCGACCGGGCGGCAGATTCTTCAGGAAATCTTCGGTCCGTTTTCCGAGGTGCAGACGGCGTTGCTGTCCACGCCTGACGGCTTCGTGATCGCCACCCATGGCGCGCAGCCCCATGGCGATGGTGCGCAGATGGCCGCCATGGCCGGGTCGATGATGGCCATGGCCCGTGCGGTCGCCAGTGAGATCGGACATGCGGACACCCGTCGACTGACGTTTGAAACCAACGATGGCACAGCGATCTTCCAGAACGTCCCCAGTGACTTTCCTTGCATACTGTGTCTTGTTGTAAGCAAGGACGGAGTGTTGGGAAGGGCTCTGTGGGCGGTCAGTGAGGCAAGTGCGCAAATGGCCTCGCGTTTGCACCTTTGACATGCTTCATAAAGTGTGCAAATGTTGCACTACTCGAATTGTTTTTGAGTAGATCGATTGAATTGGTGATTGTTTGAGCTTCGAGTTTCCCGCGCGGGGGAGTGAGGGCGGGGCCCACCACGCAGATTTTCTTTCTGAACAAATCTCAATAATGAGGTAACTACATGGCAAGCATTCAAGAATCTCTGACCCAACTCATGACAATCGATGGCGCCATGTGCGCAGCCGTTGTCGACAGCGGCAGCGGCATGCTGCTGGGCAGCATCGGATCCGGCGTGGACCTGGAACTGGCGGCCGCCGGCAACACCGAAGTGGTCCGTGCCAAGCTCAAGACGATGAAGTCGCTGAACCTGAACGACCGCATCGACGACATCCTGATCACCCTGGGCAAGGGGTACCACATCATCCGCCCGCTGCAGAAGCACGAGGGCCTGTTCGTCTATCTGGTGCTCGACAAGGCCAAGTCCAACCTGGCGCTGGCCCGTCGCAAGACCCAGGACGTGGAGCAGGCGCTGGCCGTCTGATACCGCCACGGCCATGAGGCCGACGACGGGGTGATCCCGCCTCTCGAACCCGCGCAGGCCTGCCTCGCGGGTTTTTGTTTTTTTGCATGCGTTCCGTCGCACGGTGCGTACAGGCCCTGCACGGACGTGCAGACCCGGCGACAATCATCCGCATCGTGCTGTCCGTCTTCTCCGTCACCTTTCCCTTCTTCGCGCTGGTGCTCTGCGGCTTCCTGGCCACGCGGGGCAGGGTGCTGCCGCTCACGGCCATCGGGGGACTCAACACGTTCGTGCTGTACTTTGCGCTGCCGTGCATGCTGTACCGCTTTGGTGCCAACACGCCCATCGCGCAGTTGCTCGACCCGGTGGTCGCGGGTATCTACCTGCTGTGCGGCCTGCTGCTGGTGGGGACGACCATTGCCCTGACCCGCCGCGGAGCGATCGGCTGGAACGACGCCGCCTTCGGCGCGCTCGTCGTGGCCTTTCCGAACACTGGTTTCATGGGCGTGCCGTTGCTGGTGGCGCTGCTGGGCGAGCAGAGCGCCGGCCCCGTCATCCTCACGATGGCGATCGACATGATCATCACGACGTCGCTGTGCATTGCACTGTCCCGGCTCGACGGTGCGGATGCCCATGGCGTGACGGTCGCGCTGGGCAAGGCATTTCGCGGCATGGCGACCAACCCGATGCCATGGTCCATCGCCCTCGGCGCCGTGGCTTCGGCGGCGGGCTGGCAATTGCCGGTGCCCGTGGACAAGACCATCGCCATGCTGGCCGCAGCGGCCTCGCCGGTGGCGCTGTTCACCATCGGGGCCGTGCTGGCGCGCTCGCAGATGAACGAGCATGAAACTGTGGCACCCGGCCAGTACCTGCCGCTGGCGCTGGCCAAACTGCTGGTCCACCCGCTGCTGATCTGGCTGGCCTGCCAGGCCGCGCGGCTGCTCGGGGCGGAGATCTCGCCCTACACGCAGACGGTGCTGGTCCTGCTGGCTGCGCTCCCGAGCGCCAGCAATGTGGCTTTGCTGGTGGAGCGCTTCGGCGCACACGGCGGCCGGATCGCGCGGATCATCCTTGTGTCCACCACCCTGGCCTTCGTGACGTTTTCAGGCGCGGTGATGTTGTTTCACGGCTGAGCGAAGCAGGCCCGAGAGCGCCTCACTCTTCTCAAGGTCGATGGGAAAGCGGAAGCCATGAGCGCGCCGTATGCAACTGGCAGGGCCTAAGCGAGGGCTGCCGAGCAAGGGCCGCCCCGCAGCGAGGGCTGCGTCCCCCTTCCCGAACTGCGCAGCAGTTCGAGAGAAGGGGGAAGGCGCGCAGCGCCTCAGGGACGTTTAAGACCTAGCTTGCATCCAGTTCGATCACTGCCCCATGCCAGAGCAGCCAAGCAAGGGCCGCCCCGCAGCGAGGGCTGCGTCCCCCTTCCCGAACTGCGCAGCAGTTCGAGAGAAGGGGGAAGGCGCGCAGCGCCTCAGGGGGATGTACTCAATACTCCCAGAACATGCGCTGCAGGTCCTTCGTGCTCGCAGCGCCCTTGGTCAACGCCAGCATCGTCAGGATACGCGCCTTCTCGGGACGCATGTCGTGCGCGACCACCCAGTCGTACTTGTCATCCGGCTGCTCGGCATTGCGAAGCACGAAACCATACGGCACCCGCGATGCGCGCACGATCAGCACGCCCTTGCCGCGTGCATCCTGCAGCGGCTTGACCATGCGGTCGGCCACGGAGCCATTGCCCGTGCCCGCGTGGATGATGGCCTTCGCGCCCGAATCGACCAGGGCATTCACAGCCGTCGGCTGCACGTTGCCGTAGGCGTAGACGATGTCCACCTGGGGCAGCTTGTCGATGCTGTCGATGTTGAATTCGGACTGGTTGGTGTGGCGCTTCACGGGCGCGCGGAACCAGTAGTTCTTGCCTTCCACCACCATGCCGAGCGGGCCCCACTGGCTCTGGAAGGCCCCGGTCTTGATGTTCACATCCTTGTTCACGTCGCGGGCGGTCTGGATTTCATCGTTCATGGTGACGAACACGCCCTTGCCCTTGGCATCCTGCGAGCCCGCGACGCTCACGGCATCGACGAGGTTCAGCGCGCCGTCGGCCGACAGGGCCGTGCCGGGGCGCATGGAGCCGATCACCACGATGGGCTTGTCGGTGTGCACCGTCAGGCTCAGGAAGTAGGCGGTCTCGGCCAGGGTATCGGTGCCGTGCGTCACGACGATGCCATCCACGTCCGGCTGCTTGACCAGCTGCGACACGCGCTTGGCCAGGGTGACGAGGTTGTCGTTCGTGAAGCTCTCGGAGGCGATCTGGAAGACCTGCTCGCCCTTCACATTGGCGTAGTTGCTCAGCTCGGGCAGGCCTGCCAGCAGCTTGTCCACCGGCACCTTGGCCGCGGCATAGGTTGCGCTGTTGACCGACGAAGCGCCGGCGCCGGCAATGGTGCCGCCCGTGGCCAGCACCACGACGTTGGGCTTGGCCGCCTTGGCGGTGGCGTCGGCGGCGGCCTTGGCCGCGGCGGATGCATCCTGGGCAAAGCTCAGTGTGGGAACGCTGGCGAGTCCGCCCAGCAGGGAGGCGGCAACGGCCGCAGCGGCCACGGTCTTGCGAAGAAACGCTTGTTTTTGGATAGCCATGTTGTGTGTGCTCCAGAAATTGAATGCTCGCGATGCGCCCAGGCCTTGTGGGTGGGGCGTCGTGAGCCTCGCACGATGCGGCATGCCTGTCCGGCCGGCATCAGGGCATACCCTGATGCCGGCAAGGGTCTCCAACGGGCGGCTTCATGGTCAATCAAGCTGATCAACACGGTTTGTTGTTGCGATGCATCAGTGCTGACCCTCGATGGCAAGGCGCGCTTCGATAGAGTTGTGCAACCGCACATAATCCGGGGCAAAGCGGCCGCACCTGGCCGGGGAGGAAACGAATGGACAAGAAACTGGTTTATCCGCGCGAGAAAACCTTGGGAACAATCACGCTGGTGCTGGGCATCATCGTCTGGATCCTGGTGGTGGTGGGCACCCTGGGCACGGCGCTCATCTACCTGCTCTTCGGCTTCATCGGCTACCTGTTCGCGCAATCGGCACTGATTGCCTGGCTGCGCGGCACGGGCGCGCGACTGTCAGAGGAACAACTGCCGCAGCTCTATCACCAATACCTGGGCTGCTGCGAGAAGCTCGGCATCAAGGAGCCGCCCGAAGCGTACCTGCTTCAAGGCGACGGCCTGATGAATGCATTCGCCACACGCTTTCTCGGCCGCAATTTCGTGATCGTGCTCTCCGATACGGTGGACGCGGTGCAGGACCTGCCCGACGGCGTGAATTTCTACTTCGGGCATGAGCTCGGCCACATCAAGCAGGGCCACCTCACGGGGCATTTCTGGCGCGCTCCGGTGCTCTGGCTGCCGCTGATCGGCGCGGCCTACTCCCGTGCGCGGGAGTACACCTGCGACATGCATGGCGCGGCCTGCTGCACCAGCCCCGAGGTGGCCGCGCGCGCGATGGCCGTCCTGGCCGTGGGTGCCCAGAAATGGCGCTCGGTGAATCTCGTGAGCTATGCACGCCAGACGCTCGCAAACCGTGGATTCTTCCCCAGCCTGCATGAGCTGATCAGTGGCTATCCATGGCTGACCAAGCGGGTCGCGCGCATTCTCAATCCAGACATCAAGATGCCGGGGCGCAACCCGTTTGCCTATGTGCTGGCGCTGTTCGTTCCGTTCGCGGGCCGGGCGGGAGGCGCGGCCGGTTTCGTGATCTTGATGATGATGGTTGCGGCGATCGGTGTTCTCGCTGCCGTGGGCATGCCCGCCTACCAGGAGTACAAGACGCGCACCGAGCTGACCGGCTACTGGAACGACGCGGCGGGCGCACGCAACGCGCTGGGTGCGTACTACCAATCGAGGGAAGAGGTGCCCGACACCCTGCAGGACGCAGGCGTGCGAGGCGACCTGGCCCAGCGTTTCGAGTACGACTCGAGCAACATGAGCCTGAGCATCGACACCAGGCTGGGCACATTCACGATGCTGCCGTCCGAGGTGGATGGACGGGTGCAGTGGCATTGCGACGGCGACACGCGCCGCATGAAGAAGGCGCTGCCTCTCACCTGCCGCGGCGAGGACGATTCGGCGGATTGATTCGGCCCGGGGGCGTCAGATTCCCTGCGGATCGACGTCCACCAACCAGCGGATCACCGCCTTGTGGTGCGCGCGCTCCGCATGCAGCACGCCCTGCCAGGCCGCGAGGAAATGCTGCAGCGCGCCGCGGTGCGTGCTCTCCACCAGCATCTGCGCACGCTCGACATTCGCGATGCGCTGCACCGCCATCGGCACCGGCGGGAACAGGTACACGTGCGCAAGGCCCGGCAGCTGTGCCTCGTGCGCCGCGCTGCTCACCGCCTTCAGGAACGCCTGAGCGGCCTCCTGCGTACGCGCATCGGCGCGCACCAGGGCTTGGTGGGCGAAGGGCGGCATGCCGGCGTCCGCCCGCTCCTGCAACTGCTCCGATGCAAAGCGCGGATAGTCATGCTGGCGAAGCGCCATGTACAGCGAATGCTCGGGGTGCCAGGTCTGGATCCACATCTCGGGCGGCTCCCCGCCCTGGCTCGCGATGTATTGCGCATCGCGCCCCGCGCGGCCCGCGGCCTGCATCAGCAGCGCGAACAGGCGTTCAGGGGCGCGGAAGTCGCTGCTGAACAGCGCTCCATCCGGTTGCACGGCGGCCACCAGCGTGATGCGACGGAAATCGTGCCCCTTGGCGACCATCTGCGTGCCGACCAGCACGTCGATCTCGCCGTTGTGCACGGCGGCCAACTGCTCCTCGAGTGCTCCCTTGGCCTTGGTGGTGTCGGCATCGATGCGTGCCACGCGCGCGGCGCGGCGCTCCGGCGTGATCACGTTGCGAAGCAGCGCGGCCAGCTGCTCTTCCAGCTGCTCGGTGCCGCGACCAATCGGCGCGATGTCCACATTGCCGCAAGCGGGGCAGGCGTGCGGAACGCGCTGCGTGAAGCCGCAATGGTGGCAGCGCAGCGTGCGGTCGATCTTATGGAACACCTGGTGCGCGCTGCAGTGCGGGCAATCGCTCTTCCAGCCACATTCCTTGCAGTGCAGCACGGGCGCGAAGCCGCGCCGGTTGAGCAGCACCAGGCATTGCTCGCCGCGTTCCACGCGCTCGGTGATCGCCTGCAGCAGTGGCGGTGAAAACACCGCGGCACGGGGCTGCTGGCCCATGTCGACGATCCGTACGCGCGGGAGTTCTGCGGAGCCGATGCGGCTCGGCATGTTCAGCCGCAGATAGCGCCCGCCCTGCGGGTCTTCGGGGGTCGGAGGACGGCTCGCATGCCAGGTCTCCAGGGACGGCGTGGCGCTTCCCAGGATCACCTTGGCATGCTGCTCGCGCGCGCGCCACACAGCCAGGTCGCGGGCCGAGTAGCGGGCGCCTTCCTGCTGCTTGTAGCTGGCATCGTGTTCTTCGTCTACCACGATGAGCGCGAGGTGCGGCATGCTCGCGAACACCGCCATGCGCGTACCCAGCACGATGCGCGCCTCGCCGGTGTGCGCGGCGAGCCAGCTCTTGAGACGCTGTGCCGGGGTCATGCCGCTGTGCATGGAGACCACGGCCGCAGCGCCATAGATCGGTGCGAAGCGCTGGAGAAAGCGCTCCTCGAGCTGTGGCGTGAGGTTGATCTCCGGCACCATCACGAGCGCCTGTGCGCTGGGGGAGGCTGCCAGTGCCTGCTGCACGCTGTGCAGGTACACCTCGGTCTTGCCGCTGCCCGTTGATCCATACAGCAGGAAGGGGCCGGACTCGCCAGCGATCTGCGCGGTCGCGTGCAGTTGCTCCGCAGATAGCGTCACGGAGTGTTCGTGGGGGAGGGCCGCTGCGTCCGCTGCAACGGCCCCGGCGGCCTTGGTGGATCGCTTGACGCGCCGCGCCATCTGCTCGGGGGTGAGATCGCGCAGTTGCGGGGGCAGGGCGGCGAGGGCTACCTCTCCGAGTGCGCGCTGGTAGTAGCGCGCGGTGAATGCAGCCAGCCGGCGCCAACTGGCGCTCAAGGGGGCCACACCCTCCAGCACGCCGGTGATCGCGCGGGCCTTCACGCCCTCAGGCATCGGGGGCTCGCCTTCTTCGGGGGCATCCCAGACCACGCCCAGCACCTCGCGCCGTCCGAGAGGCACGCGCACCAGCGTGCCGGGGGACAGTTCATGGTCGCAGAGATAGGTGAGCGGCTCGCCCACATTGCTGTGCGCGGGCGTGGCCACGGCCACCCACAGCCGGTGCCGTGCGGTCGGAAATGTGTCCTGGGGGGAGGTAACTGCTGTCTCGAGGGTCATGGGGCCGTGGAACCGGGGAGCCGGTGTGCGCGGTCAGATGATGCGCCTTTTTCGAGGCGTTCGGAGCCTCGGATGAATCAATTGACAAGCATGCATCGATATCACTAGAACTGGGTATCTCTAAGTGTAAGTACTGATTTTCAACAATGGAAAGTCAATTCTGTGGATAACTTTGTTAACTACTGAGGCGCCACTGCTGCAGTGCGGAAATGTCGGTCCATTGAAGCATGCCTTGACATTCAGAGTTGTTCTGAAAATTGTCAAGTAAATCAATGCTCTATGTTGCATTGAAAATATCATGTTGCTATTGAGTGGCCTCTGGCCTGGAGCATTTCCCGCTGGCTTCAACATGTGCACAAGTTCGGTGCGGATCTCCGAACACTGTGGAGATTTGTATTTGTGACGCCGAAAAAAGCGCGATTCTGCTTGCAGAACAGGCGGTAAGTGTTTGATTTTTGGTGAGAAAACAAAGTCATCCAGATTGTCTGTGGATAACTTTGTTGATATCAGCAGGCCCCGAAATGCGGTGACAAGGCGACCGGTACCCATGTCCCGCGATAGAGGAAATTACGTGTTCTGAAAAACTATTGTAAATCAAAGATTTACGCGTTGTTTTGCAATGCGGGCGTAGCGTGCGAGGGGGCATGTGTCACAAACTGTTGGCAATTTTCTGCCCTATGCAATTTGTGAATAAGTAAGGAAGCAGAGCGTTGGTACGCACCCACTTCCTGGAGGGGCGTCAGGCAGAAACCTTTGCTGCAGTTGCACCTCGCATGGCGCGTGACTGGCTGTGAACGGCTTCCACCAGCGCGGCCACGTGCTCGGGCGGCGTGAACTGGCTGATACCGTGGCCGAGGTTGAAGATGTGCGTCGGGCCGGTGGTGTGGGGGTCGAGATGTGGCGTGCCGAAGCTCTCCAGCACCGATTTCACCTGCGCGGCGATCTGGGCGGGCGGAGCGAACAGCACGTTCGGGTCGATGTTGCCCTGTAGTGCCTTGCTGTCCCCGACGATGGCGCGTGCCTTGCCGAGGTTGGCGGTCCAGTCGAGGCCCAGCACTTCGCAATCGAGCGGTTTCATGTCATCGAGCCAGATGCCGCCGCCCTTGGTGAACACGATGCGCGGTACATCCGTGCCGTCCACGCCCGTGCGCTTGAGCTGTCCGAGCACGCGCCGGGTGTAGGCGAGGCTGAATTCCTGGAATGCGCCGTCGGCGAGCACGCCGCCCCAGCTGTCGAAGATCATCACGGCCTGGGCGCCGGCATCGATCTGCGCATTCAGGTACGCGGCCACGCTGTCGGCGTTCACCGCGAGGATGCGGTGCATCAGGTCGGGACGCGAATACATCAGCGACTTGACGAGGCGGTAGTCGTCGCTGCCCTTGCCCTCGACCATGTAGCAGGCGAGCGTCCAGGGGCTTCCGGAGAAGCCGATCAGTGGCACACGGCCATCCAGCGCCCGGCGGATGCTGGTGACGGCGTCGAATACATAGCGCAGCTTGTCCATGTCGGGTACGGCGAGTTCCGCCACGGCCGCTTCGTCGCGCACCACTTTCGCAAACCGCGGGCCCTCGCCCTCGGCAAACGACAGCCCCAGGCCCATGGCATCCGGCACGGTGAGGATGTCCGAGAACAGGATCGCCGCGTCGAGGGGAAAGCGCTCGAGCGGCTGCAGCGTGACCTCGGTGGCGTAGTCCACATTCGTCGCCAGGCCCATGAAGCTGCCCGCCTTGGCGCGCGTGGCCTTGTACTCCGGCAGATAGCGGCCAGCCTGGCGCATCAGCCACAAAGGTGTGTAGTCGGTGGCCTGGCGACGGCAGGCACGCAGAAACTGGTCGTTGGAGAGGGTTGGGAAGCTCATCCCGCGATTGTCGCAGGGTGCAGGCGGTTGAGGGCCGGAATCTCCCCGCATGGCACCGCGGTGTGAGGCCGGTTATTGACGTCCGTCAAGTCAGCGGCGGGTGGTCCGGGGCGCTCCCGCGATTGCGCCGCCACCTTCCAGCAGCCGCTGCACGACGGTCGCGCAGCGCTCGCCCGCCTGGACGCCGAGTGCGCGGGCCTCCGCATTCATGTGCTGGATCACCCCGTCGTCGAGCGTGCTCTGCGCGTCGCCGATGCGTGCGCTGTGGTGGCTCACGGTGCAGGCCGCGAGCCGGTGCAATTGCAGCAGTGCAAGGCCGGCAATGCCCGCATCATCCTTGCCGATGCCGGCATCGTTGAACACGCTGAGCAGCGGACGTGCCGCCACCGCGTAGCGTGCCGCGGACAGCCCGCCGTGCGAACCGCTGACCGCGATGCAGCCCGCATCCAGCGCGCCCAGTTCCGTGATCGAGTGGACCACGCGCAGCGCTGGCGGGGCGGGAGGGCGGCTCATGTCGCGCACTGCCGTGGCAACGCAGGCGGTCAGCGCTGCGAGCGCGCCAGCGCCTGGTCGATGTCCCAGAGGATATCGTCCAGGTCCTCGATGCCCACGGACAGGCGCACCATGTCGGGCGAGACGCCGGCCTTGGCCAGCTCATCCTCGGTGAGCTGGCGGTGCGTGGTCGAAGCCGGGTGGATCACCAGCGACTTGGCGTCGCCGATGTTCGCCAGGTGGCTCAGGAACTCGCAGGCGTCGATGAACTTCTCGCCGGCTGCCGCTCCGCCCTTCACGCCGAACGTGAGGATGCCCGATGCGCCCGGCAATCCATCCACGCTGCGGAACTGCTTTTTCGCAAGATCGAAGTAGGGAGAGCTCTCGAGGCCCGGGTAGTTGACCCACGCCACCAGTGGATGCCGCTCGAGATGCCTGGCGATCGCCAGCGCGTTGCGGCAATGCTCGCGCATGCGCAGATGCAGTGTTTCCGCGCCCTGCAGCAACTGCCATGCATTCATCGGCGACAGCACGCCGCCGAAGGTGCGGTTCACCTCCATGCGGGCCTTCATCGTGTAGCCGAAGTCTCCGAAGGTCTCGTAGAACTTCACGCCGTGATAGGCACGGCTCGGCTCCACCATCTCGGGGAAGCGGCCGTTGTCCCACGGGAAACGGCCGCCTTCGACGATCACGCCGCCCATGGTCGTGCCGTGGCCGCCGATGTACTTGGTGGCGCTGTGCACGACGATGTCCGCACCCAGTGCGAGCGGGTTGCAAAGGTACGGGCTGGCCACGGTGTTGTCGATCACCAGCGGCACGCCATGCGCATGCGCGACCTCGGCGATGGCCGCGATGTCGAGCACGTTGACCAGCGGATTGCCGATGGTTTCGCCATACACGGCCCGCGTGTTCGGGCGCATCGCGCGAGCGAAATTCTCCGGATCGGACGGATCGACGAACGTGGTCTCGATCCCCATGCGCGAGAAGCCGACGCCGAGCTGGCCCACGGTGCCGCCGTACAGCGTGGAGGCGGCCACGATGTGGTCGCCATTCTTCAGGATGGCCAGGAGCGCTGCCATCTGGGCGGCCATGCCGCTCGCGCAGGCCATGGCGGCGCGGCCGTTCTCCAGGCTGGCGATGCGCTCCTCGAACACCGCCACGGTGGGATTGCTGATGCGGCTGTAGACGTTGCCGAAGGTCTGCAGGTTGAACAGGCTGGAGGCGTGTTCGGCGTCGTCGAAGACGAAGGAGGTGGTCTGGTGGATCGGCGTGGCGCGCGCCCCGGTCACGGGGTCGGGCTGTGCACCTGCGTGGATGGCTCGAGTGCCGAAGCCGAAATGGCGGTCGCCGGAAGGGCGGGTGGAATCTGTCATGGGATGGGCGAGAAAACGGGTCAGGAAAATCAATAGGGCAGCTGGCGCAGGCGCTTGGCGGAGATGACGCGCGTGTTCACGCCCACCCATCCGAGGCCGCCGAACAGGCGTGCATGTTCGATCTTCACGCAGCGGTTCTCGATCACCTGCAGGCCGGCGGCCTCGGCCTTCATGCCCGCAGCCTCGTTGAAGACGCCCAGTTGCAGCCACAGGCATTTCGCGCCGACGGCGATAGCCTCTTCGGCCAGCGGCGGGATGTCCTCGCTCTTGCGGAAGCAGTCCACCATGTCGATTGCGACACCCTGGTCTTTCATCGCCCGGGCAGCCTCCGTGACGCTGGCATAGGCCCTCTCGCCCAGGATGTCTCCGCCATCCCGGGCCACGAGCGGGTTCACGGGAATGATGCGGTAGCCATGCGCCTGCATGTATTTGGCGGCGAAGTGGCTGGGGCGATTCCATTGCGGAGACAGGCCCACGACGGCAAGGGTACGGCAGTGCGAGAGAACGTCACGCAGCGTGCTGACGGTATCGGGTGTTTGTAGAGGCATGGAGGACGAGTGTAGGGCCGGGCGTTGGCGCGGCCTATCGGGTGCGCTACGTAGGCGCGGTGCCGAGCCCGGCCTACACGCCGGTTGCGAGGGGCGGCGGGGCGGAGAGCACTACGCGGTCGCGACCGGTGCTCTTGGCCTTGCGCAGTGCGGCTTCCGCTGCCGCGACCAGCGGGGCGCAGCCCTCGCCCTTGGCGGGAATGCAGCTGTGGATGCCGATGCTGACCGTGACGCCGAGCCGTTCGCCGCCGGTCGGCAGGATGGGCAGGTTGCGGATGGCGCGGACGAGGCGCTGGGCCATGGTCAGTGCCTCGTCCGAATTGGTGGACGGCAACACCAGGATGAAGGCATCGCCACCGAAGCGGGCCACCACGTCCCTGCCGCGCGACTGCTGCTTGAGAACATCGGCGAGCGAGCGGATCGCCTGGTCGCCCAGCAGATGGCCATGCCTTCCGTTGAAGCGCCTGAAGTGATCAATGTCGATCAGCATCACCGCGACGGGCTTGTTGTCGCTGCGCGCCGCATCGGCGGCACGCCCCAGCGTGCGCAGCCACGCGGTGCGTCGGGGCAACTGCGTGAGCGGATCGAGTTCGGCCCGCTGCGGGGCGTTTGCGGCCTCGCGGTCGCGCTGCATGACCAGGAATCCGATGGAGGTTCCCGCCAGCGCAAGATAGAGGAGCAGGCCCACGACGACCCACCACACCGGGGTGCTTCCGGGCAGCCCATGTTGCTCGAAGGCGGCGGAGGGGCGGTCGTGAAGCAGGATGAGCGGCAGCAGGGCCAGCAGCTGCGCGGTGGTGGCGACGGTGACCAGCACCCATCCAGGGCCCGGCGTATTCGAGCGCATTCCGGCAAGCACCACGAGCGTGTAGGCCGTCTGCAGCGCGGCGATGACGGCGTGCATGCGGTGGAATGCGCTCGGATCCTTCGGCAGGAACAGTGCAGCCAGGGCCAGGGAGCCCAGCAGCGGAATCAGCACGGTGGCGCTGTCGCGCTGCCACTCGCGGCTCTGCCTGAACCGCTGCAGCGCGATGGTGAAGGCGGCGAGTGCCGCGCTCGCCATGACCCTTGAAAACACCTGCTGTCCCGCCCATTCCAGCGTGCCGTGCAATGCGAGCCCCAGGTACGAGAGCCCGAGCAGCGCGGTGCTGGCGATGGCAAGCGGCATGCCCTGGCGCACGTACTGGCGACCCAGCACCCAGAGCACCCACGAGGCGGTCCAGGCGGCGATCGCGATCATGCCGAACGTGTTCGGAAGGTCAGTAACTGGGGCGGTCATGTGCAACAATTTGTTGAACACCCCAGTTTAGCGTCTTGCCGGGCGCTTGACCACCGTCATGTACTTTCACCCCATGAGGGCGCCTCCCGGGCTCCCGGTCAGGCCGCGATCTGCTCCCTCTGCATCCCGGCCCGCGTGTCGAGGTATCGCAGGCCCCAACCCCACGCCAGTGCCAGCACGGCCGCGCCGCCCGAGGCCATCAGCACGCCGAGCTTGGATGCATTGAGCAGTCCGGGATCGGGAAATGCCAGCGTCGCGATGAAGATCGCCATCGTGAAGCCAATGCCCGCGAGCATCCCTGCCAGCAGCATGTGCGACCAGCGCACCGATGGCGGCAGCGAGCAGATGGACAGCCGCACGGCGACCCAGCTGGTGAGCATCACGCCCAGCGGCTTGCCAAGCACGAGGGCGGTGACGATGGCGGGCAGCAGGTACCTGCCCTCATCCGTCAACCCACCGGACTGCAGCGTGACCCCGGCATTGGCCAGCGCGAACAGCGGCATGATGCCGAAGGTCACCCAGGGGTGCAGGGCGCTGGCCACCCGCTCCACCGGTGCGGCGCTTTCGCGGCCCGCGAGCATGTGCACGGGCGTGAGCAGCCCCAGCACCACGCCCGCGAGCGTGGGATGTGCGCCGGTCTGCCAGACGCCCCACCAGAGCACGGCACCGGGCAGCACGTAGAACCATGCGCGGCGCACGCCAAGCGCCTGCAGTCCGTAGACGCCCAGCAGCCCCAGTCCGGCGACCAGCAGCATGCTCCACTGCAGCCCGCCCGAATAGAACAGCGCGATGATCAGCACTGCGATGAGGTCGTCGATGATGGCGAGGGTGAGCAGAAACACCCGCAGTGCCGGAGGCAAGCCGCGCCCCACGAGCGCAAGAACACCCACCGCGAACGCGATGTCGGTGGCGGTGGGGATGGCCCAGCCCGGGCGCAGCCCGGCCGACGGGATCAGCGCAAGGTAGATCATCGCCGGCACGGCCACGCCGCCCAGCGCTGCCAGCACCGGCAACAGCGCCTGGCGCGGCTCGGCCAGCGCGCCGCTATGGAGCTCGCGGCGGATCTCCATGCCGACGATCAGGAAGAACACGGTCATCAGTGCGTCGTTCACCCAGAAGTGGGCGCTTTGGGTAAAGCTCCACTGCCCCAGCGTGAAGCCGATGTCGGCATGCCAGAGCGCGTGATAGCTGTCCTGCGCGGAGGAGTTGGCCCACACCAGGGCGACGGCCGCAGCCAGCAGCAGCATCACGCCCGCGGCAGCGTCGGAATGTGCGATGCGCGAAAGCAGTGCGCGAAGACGATCGGAAAAGGCGAGGAGTGCGGGCTGGCGCGCGCATGCTGCGCCTTCCGTAGGGGAATGGAGTCGGGACATGATGGGCTCGGTAGGTCTGCCGCATGCGGTGCCGGTGCGCAGGCTGCATGCAAGACATGCAGCTGCGGCAATCGCATTGCAGCGTGTGCGCGGGCGGCCCGACCCGCGCTGAACAAACCTGTCCCAGAGCTCCATTGCTCCGGGGACACCCAGCCGCTATTTTAAGAAAAAAGCAGGAAGGCACATGTCCAATGCCCCCTGCACATGTGCCTGTTTAGCGTGGAGGAGCCCCAGTCAACGAGGGGTCGATGACTTGTCCTCGATGCATTGCGCCAGCAATCCCACGGACGAGAACGCGACCACGAAAATCGCGAAGACATAGGCGGCCGTCGCCAGGCCCAGGCTGGTGCTGAAGCCCCATTTCAAGGCGCTGCAGGCCAGTTCGGCCTGAGGATACATGGCGTCGCAGCGGTAGGCGGCGGGCATGTGGACGTACCAGGTGATCGCAATGAACATCAGAACGGCCACGAAGATGCCATTGCGAACGCGATGCCGTGGCGACTGGTGCAGTGCGAACAGCAGCATCAGGGGAATCGCCGCACCCCAGGCGAACATCAGCAGCCAGCTGGCGACGGGGACGGAGTGCAGCAGCTGCTGCAGCCAGGCCATCTTGGGCATGGCGTCGATGAAGGCCAGCACATTCCACACGAACGGCAACACGAAGCCTGCGATCGCGAGACTGGCCAGCGCGACGGCCAGCAGCAGGTTCTTGCTGCGTTGCGACGGGTGCAGTATCGAATGCTGAAGGGTTGAAGAAGCATGCATGGCCCACCTCCTGTGCGGTACAGGGCGGGCAGTGGCCGCTCGTGTCAGGGTGCGCTTGGGAAATCTGCGCAATACATCCGAAGGCGGACGCGGCCGCTGCGGCGCCGAGTGATTGGATGCAGTGTCCTTCGGACCGCTTCAGTTTAGGTGTTTGCGTCCCGGCGCGCATGTAGGCCAACCGCCCGCGGGCCGGGTATTAACCCGATGGAGCCAGCCTTCTTCACGACAGAACGCGCTGGCAGCCCCATCGGGGTGCGGCAGGCTACAGCGCGGCGAGGGCCGACTGCACTTCGCCCTTGCTCAGCAACTCGGTCAGCACCACGGGCTCGCGGCCAGGGGCATAGAGCACGTAGACGGGCACGCCGCTGCGGCCGAGGGCGCGCAATGCGGCGGTGATCTGTGGGTCACGGCGCGTCCAGTCGGCGCGCAGCAGGGCCACGTTGCGATCGGCGAAATCCTTCATCACCGCGGCGTCCGCCAGCGTCGTGGACTTGTTGTACTGGCAGGTCACGCACCATGCGGCGGTGAAGTCCACGAACACCGGCCGGCCCTGTGCCACGAGCTGCTCGGGCAGGCCGCTTTCCCATGCACGCCAGGCCGTGCCATCGCTTGATGCCAGTGCAGCCTGCGGCTCGGCCTGCAGCTGCGTGATGCGCGGAGCGAAGGTCCATGCCAGAAACCCCAGCACGATCAGGGAGAGGGGCGCGACCACCATGCGGCTGCGGCCCTGCAGGCTGAACAGCGCCCAGATCGCCATCGCCAGTGCCACCAGCAGCGCGAGCAGCGCCGCTGCGCCGTTGATGCCGCTCTGCTGCCCAAGCACCCAGACGAGCCAGACCACCGTGGCGAACATCGGGAACGCCATGAAGCGGCGCAGCGTGTCCATCCACGCGCCGGGACGCGGCATGGCCCGTGCGACGGCGGGAATCCAGCTCGCGAGAAGATAAGGCAGCGCCAGGCCCAGGCCCAGCGCCGCGAAGATCGACAGCGCCTGGTAGGACGGCAGCGTCGCCGTCAGGCCCAGCGAGGCCCCCATGAACGGAGCGGTGCAGGGAGAGGCCACGGCCACGGCCAGGATGCCCGTGAGAAACGAGTCCGCAACGGGATTGCGGGCCTGCATGCTGGCGACCGACGAGGGCAGCATGCGTCCGAATTCGAACACACCCGACAGGTTCAGCGCGATGACGGTGAACAGCGCGGCGAGCGCGGCCACGACGACAGGCGATTGCAGCTGGAAACCCCAGCCCACGGCCTCGCCCGCTGCGCGCAGGCCCAGCATCAGAGCGCCGAGCGCAAGGAAGGACAGGATCACCCCGGCCGTGTAGGCCAGGCCGCTCGCACGGTGCGCACGGCGGTCCTGCGCATGCTGCGCAAAGCCCACCACCTTGATCGCCAGCACCGGGAAGACGCAGGGCATGAGGTTCAGGATCAGGCCGCCGATCAGTGCACCCAGCAGCGCGGTGACCCAAATGCCCGCGGGCGCGGCCGAAATGGACGATGGGGCAGGTCCCGTGTTGCCCCCCGCATTGCCGAGTTGGGCATTCGCCTTGAGTGCGGCCTCGAGCGCGGGCGATACCTTGGCCGCATCGGCCGTCTTCGGCCAGCCGCCTTCGACCGGCAACTCCGCGCGCCAGCCGCGTCCCTCGCTGGCCAGGACGAAGGGCATCGGCGAGGGGCTTTCACTGCGGTGCGGCGACAGCGGAACGCGCGCGGTCCAGACGGCACCGTCCCATTGCTGGCTGATCTCGCCGGCGGTCTCGATCACGGCCTCCGTCTCGGGAAACACCGACAGCGTCTTGCCCTGGAGCTCTGCGGGAAGGCCCTCGACGCGCAGGCGGATCGCATTGCCATCGACCGTGACCGAACTTTTGGCGCTTGCCTGGGCTGGCAGGTTGACGGGGTGGGCCTTGGCGGCGGCATCGAAGGCGGTGGAGTGCAGCGCGGTGGTGCCCTGGACGGGCACCTGCAGCACGAAGGTGCCTTCCTCGGGGATGCATTCCTTGCGGCAGACCAGCCACGTCGCGTGCAGCTCGAACGTCACATCCTTGGCCAGCGGGCCGGGCTGGAACGTGCTCGCCACGGTCATGGGAACCGGCAGCAGCACCGTGCCTTCGTAGCCGAAATTGGCAAGCGTGCCGAGCGGAATCTTGTGCGGCACCGGCCAGGCGATCTCGCCGGCGTCGATGCCTTCGGGCAGTTTCCACTCAAGCTGGGTCGGAAGGCCGGAATCGCCCGGATTCTTCCAGTAGGTATGCCACTCTGGCTGGTGCGTGATCGACAGGCCCAGCCACAGCGGCTTGCCCGGGCCGATGCCGTCGGGTGCCTGCGCCACGAGTTCGGCCTGCACATGGTCGGTGGTGACCGTGCTGCTGCCCATGGCTGCGGAAGCGCCTCCGCTCTTGAGCTGGATCTGCGCAGAAGCCCCCATGAACAGGGTGCTTGCTGCTATGAAAAGAAGAAGTGAAGGCAGCCAGCGCTGCGGACGTATGAATGACATGGCCTTGCTTGAGAGCCTGCGGCGCGGCTAAAGTTTCCCGCTATTGTGGCAGCGGCGGATGGCTCATGGTTTTCACCGGGTGCGACGTGCTGCGGTGCAGCATCCACACGCCCTCCGAGAGGGACGCTCCGGTGCCGCGATGAACGATACGCGAAACGAATGCACGCATTGCCTTTTGCAATTGGACTTTGGCGGGTGAGCCGTGATCATGTGCGCACACCATCCGATAAAGGAGACAGGCACATGCATGCAACTTCGCGTCGTGGATTTCTGGCGGCGGGCGCCGCAGCCGCCATCGGCCTGCCGCAATGGACGGCAGCGGCATCCAGGTATCCGGACAAGACCGTCAAGGTGATCGTGCCGTTCCCGGCAGGCGGAACGACGGACGTGGTGGCGCGACTCATCCTGCAGAAGATGGGCGAGAGCATGGGGCAGTCCTTCATCGTGGACAACAAGGGCGGTGCCAACGGCATCATCGGCACGGAACTGGTCGCGCGCGCACCGGCCGACGGCTACACGCTGCTGTTCAACACCGCCGGGGCACAGACCCTGAGCCCGGTGCTCTACAACGCCAACTACGAGGCGCTCGGCAGCTTCGAGCCCATCGGCATGGTCTGCGACGTGGGCTTCGTCGTCATCGCCCGCAAGGACCTGCCCGCCAACAGCATGGCGGAGCTGATCGCGCTGGCCCACAAGAGCGACAAGCCGCTGACCGCGTCATCGGGCAGCAGCATGATCGCGCTGATCACCGAACAGTTCAAGCGCGTCATCAACGCGCCGAACATCATCAACGCGCAGTACAAGGGGACCAGCCCGCAGATGCAGGCCGTGGTCTCGGGCGAAGTCGATTTCTCGTTCGACTCCTTCGTCTCGGTGGAAATGATCAAGGCAGGCAAGGTGAAGGCCCTGGGCGTGATCCTGCCCAAGCGCGCGGAATCGTTCCCGCAGGTGCCGATGTTCCGGGAGACAGGCATCGAGGACATGGATTTCGCCTCCTGGGCCGGCATGCTCGCCCCCAAGGGAACGCCCCGGGACATCGTCGAGACGCTGTCGCAGCATCTGCGCAAGGCGGCGCAGAGCCCGGACGTGCTGGCCAGGCTCAAGACCTACGACTACCTGCCGCATGCCGCAGGGCCCGCGGAATTCGGCAGGATCATCCAGGCCGACAACGAGCGCTGGAAGCGCGTGGTCAAGGAGACCAACTTCAAGCTGGGTTGACGCCGCGAGTCGGTGCGCGTGCCAGCATGTGCGCCTTGCGCCAGTTGCCGTAGCGGTAGTAGGCCATCGTCATCAGCATCGAGCAGAACGCGCTGATCGGAAAGCTCCACCAGATGGCGTCCGCCCCCCAGTAGGGCTGCAGGAAATGCGCCGCCGGCACCCGGATGCCCCACATGGCGATCGCCAGCATCACCAGCGGCGGGATCACCGCGCCGGTCGAGCGGATCACGCCCGAGAGGACGAAGGTCACGCCGAAGAACAGGAACGAGCCGATCGCGATGTGGTTGAGGTGACGCGCGGTTTCGATGGCCTCGCTGCCGGCGGGCAGAAACCAGCCCATCATGTAGCGGTCGGCCGCGATGATGAGGGCGATCAGGGTTCCCGTCATCGCGACATTGCAGAGCACGCCCGCGCGCGCCGTGCCTTCCACGCGATCCCAGAGCTGCGCACCGACGTTCTGCGCGGCCATCGATGAACATGCCGCGCCGATCGCCATCGCGGGCATCTGCACATAGGTCCACAGCTGCAGTGCCGCGCCATAGGCCGACGCGGTGTGGACGCCGTAGGCATTCACCATCGAAATCATGGCGATCATCGCCAGCGAGATCATCACCATCTGCGCACCCATCGGCAGGCCCTTGGTGACCAGCGCGCGGATGATGGCGCCATCGGGCCGGAACAATGCCAGTTCGTGGCTGCCGATCCACAGGGGATGCTGGCGCATGCGCAGCCATGCCAGCATCAAGGCGAAGCCGATGGCATTGGCGATGAAGGTGGCGAGCGCCGAACCGGTCATGCCCAGGCGCGGCACCGGGCCCCAGCCGAAGATCAGCAAGGGGTTGAGCGCGGTGTCCAGAATCACCACCAGCAGCAGAAACCAGAACGGCGTGCGGGTATCCCCCGCGCCGCGCAGCACGGCGGAGACGAAGGCGAACAGGTAGAGCAGGGGAATCGCGAGAAAGATCACCTGCAGATAGGCCTCGGCCAGTGGCAGCGCATCCGCGGGGGTACCCATCCACACCATGATCCTGCGCGAGAGCGGCCAGCCCGCTGCCGCAATCACCACCGATGCCGCGCCAAAGAACGTGGCGCTCGAGCCCAGCACGCGCTTGGCCTGTGCCAGGTCGTGCGCTCCCATCGACTGGGCCACCAGGATGGTCGCGGCCATGCCGACACCGAAGATCAAGCCGATCAGCGCGAACATCACGTTGTTGGCGTTTGCCGTGGCAGTGAGTGCGGCCTCGCCGAGAAAGCGGCCGATCCACATCGCGTTGACCGAGCCGTTGAGCGACTGCAGCACATTGCCGGCAAGAATCGGCAGCGAGAAAACGAACAGGGTATAGCCGATGGGCCCCCGGGTCAGGTCGCGCGTCGGGGCACGCCGCGTGGAGCGTTCGGGGAGTGCAGTGATGCTGGGGTCGCTGGCAACGGGATCGGGCATGAGCGCGCAGTGTGGGGCATGGGACCTGCACAGTCTGCCAGACAAGGGCGCGAAGCGGGCAGTACCGCATACATGCAGCGAATGGCACGGCCGCCGCAGACGCCGGCGCTTCCTGCCACAATGCACGCTGGACCGCAAGACAATCCAGCATGACCGCTTCCGCTTCCCATTCATCGGCAACGCCACCACCCGCGGCCGCCCCTGGGGCCAGTGCCTGGCCCTCGCGCCATTGGGCCGAGGTCAGCGCGCATGACTTCGCGCTCGCACAGACCCATGGCCTCGCGGCTGAAACCATTGCCGTGCTGCCGGTGGCCGCTGTCGAGCAGCATGGGCCGCATCTGCCGTTGAACGTGGACGCCTTGCTGCTGCAGGGCGTGATCGATGCGGCGCTGCCGCAGATCGACGCATCGCTGCCGGTGCTGTTCATGCCGCCGCAGAGCATCGGCTTCAGCACGGAGCACATCAGCTACCCGGGCACGCTGACGCTTTCTCCCTCGACCATCATTGCGCTGTGGACCGAGCTCGGTGCCTGTGTGGCGCGCGCAGGCGTGCGCAAGCTGCTGCTGCTCAACGGGCATGGAGGCCAGGTCAGCGTGATGGACATCGTCGCACGCGAGCTGCGCGTGCAGCATGGGCTGATGGTCTACAGCGCCAGCTGGTTCAGCCTGCCGCTGCCCGACGACGTGAGCGGCCAGTTCAGCGCGCAGGAGCATCGCTTCGGCATCCATGCCGGGCAGGTCGAGACGTCGATGATGCTGCACCTCGCACCGCATCTGGTGCATATGGAGCGTGCGCAGAACTGGCGGTCCACCTCGCAGGACCGTGCCGAACGCTTCGCCATTCTCGGCAACGGCCGCAGCGCCAAGATGGGCTGGGCCATCGAGGATTACAACCCCAGCGGTGCGGTGGGCGACTCGGCATCGGCTACCGCGGACCAGGGCGCGCGCGTCGTGCAGGCCGCGGCGGCTTCGCTCGCACGCCTGCTGGCGGAGTTGCACGCACTCGAATCACCCGTCGGGCGCTGAACCGAACCGCCGGCGCTTTCGCGCGAGCTCGCGAGCATCCGGCTGCGTCCCCGCCCGCGCATTTCCGAACGAAGACTCACCATGAACATGCCCATCGACATTCCAGCGTATCCCCCCGAGGCCGACAACCTGATCTTCGGCCTGCCGATGGCCATGGCGCAGGCCTTCGGCCTGAAGGGCGAGGCCATCGGCAACGACCGTTGCCGTGTACGCATGCCCTACCGGCAGCAGTTCACCAACAGCCGCGGCGACATGCACGGCGGTGCGCTCGCCACGCTGCTCGACGTGGGCCTTTCAGCTGCCGCGCGTGCCCATGATCCCACGCGCTACGGCGTGATCACCGTGGACCTCACGATCCACTACATCGCCCCCGCGGCGGCAGACGTGATCTGCACGGCGGTGTGCGAGAAGCGCGGGCTGAGCCTGAGCTTCGTGCGTGGCGAAATCAGGAACGACGCGGGCGAGCTGCTTGGCATGGCAAGCGGCACCTTCAAGCTGGTGGACCGGGCTCGCCAGACCGGCTGAGCCTCAGGCGTGCGTCACCCAGCTGGCGTGCTGCTCGGAGTCGAGGTGCGGCAGCGTGTTGAAGGTCTGCAGCATCAGGCGCTTGGGGCTGATGCTGAATTCGCTCACCGCGCTGTTGCGGACACGCATGTTCAGCGCAATCATCACCTCGGCAGGCGTGGAGAGCACTTCGCCGACGGCCGTGGCGATGGGTCCGCCGCTCGACACCAGCAGCACGTTGTGGTTGGCGTGGCGCTCGCGCACCAGTTCCAGCACCCCGCGAACACCACCCGCGAAATCGCTCCAGCTCGGCATGCCGCGTGGCGTGATCGTGCCGCCCATCCACTGCGCCAGTGCATCGCACAGCAAGCGGAAGTGCTGGCGGTAGCGCTCGGGCGTGTCGGCCGCCGGATGAGGGCCCGGCTGGATGGCCTCGATCAGCGCCATGCTTTCGTACTCATTGAGCGCGGGCGTCACCAGGGGATCGCACTGCATCTGCAGACCCTCGCAGATGCCCTCCAGCGTCTGCGCGTGGCGCTGCAGCGATCCCCGGATCACCGCATCGAACTTCATTCCGCGCTCGCGCCAGTACTCGCCGAGACGCACGGCCTGTTCATGGCCGCGCGCGCTCAGCTGGTCGTAGTTTTCAGCGCCGAAGGAGGCCTGTCCGTGGCGTACAAGATATAGCGTTCCCATGGCGCGGATTGTGTTCGCAGGATGCGTGCGGGGCTGTCTCTGCGGAGACTCCCGCACGTTGGCCGGGCCGGGCTGGGGCTGTGGGTCAGTGGCGGTGGATCCGCGCCATGCGCGCGGGGGCAGCAGTCCGCGTTCCTGCAGCCGCGTGAACCATTTGCGGAACATGTCTTCGGTGTCGATGCAGCCGTTGAATCCGGCCTGCCGGATCTTCACCGAACTCATGATGACGGGCGGCAGCGGCGCCTGCTTGCCATGGTTCATCTGGAAGTCGGCATAGGCGGCGCCCTGGCCGATGAATGCCCGGAGATCACGCGGCGCCTTCAGCCCGTACTTGTCGACCAGTTGCTCCCAGGCCGCCTGCTCGTTGGGGAGCGTCTGCGCAAGCGACTGCGGTTCGGGATCGCCGGCTTCCATGCCCAGTGCATCGGCGATGGCAGGCCAGACGTTCTGCCACACGAACACGTCGCCGTTGTCGAGATTGAAGGTTTCATTGCGCGCGTTCGGCGAGGTGGCAGCCCAGGCGCAGGCCTGTGCGATCAGCTCTGCGTCGATGGCCTGGTTGACGCGTTCCGGCCCGCCGGGATAGGCGAGCGGCAGGCCGCGCTCATGGCGCAGCCAGGCATGCACGCCGATCGCGGGAATCGGATTCATGTTGCTGCCCATGGCGTCGCCGAACACGATGCGCGGACGGAAGATGCTGAAGTGCCAGCGCTGCGAGCGAGCCTGTGCCTCGCGCAGGAAATCTTCCTGCAGCCAGTAGAAGTTCTCGTGCTCATCCCGTGGCCAGCGCTCGCGCGCGGGCACGGCGATGCGCGGGTGGATGTGCACGCCATAGGCCTTGCCGCCCTGCATGATGCTCACATGCGCCAGCGCGCTGCCGGCATGATCCAGCGGCTCGATCACGTTGCGCAGCATCTCGAGGTTGATGCGCATCTGATCCCGGTCGCGCCAGCCCCCGACCAGCCCCCCGGGTTGCTCGTAGACGGCGGCGTAGATGACATGCGTGATGTCGTTCCGGCCCGCGAGCGCGGCATCGCACGCGGCGCGATCCTGCAGATCGAGCTGCAGCGACGTCACGCCCTCCGGCAACTGCAGCGGGCGGCGTGCCACCCCGATCACGTTCCAGTCCGCGAGGCTGGCGAAGTGGCCAAGGCAGGCCTGGCCGACCACGCCGGTGGCACCCACGACAAGCGCCGTCTTCATGCTGTTCGAATCCATGGCCGGGGGTCACTTCCTGACCATCGGGCACTTCGACTGCGACAGTGGCAGGAAGGCCTTGTCGCCCGGAACCGTCGCGACGAGCTTGAAGTAGTCCCATGGGTACTTGGACTCCGCCTGCGACTTCACCTGGAAGAGATACATGTCGTGCACCATGCGGCCATCTTCGCGGATGCGGCCGTTCTTGGCGAAGAAGTCATTGATGGGGGTGGACTTCATCTGCGCCATCACCTTGGCGGTATCGTCCGACTTCGCGGCCTGCACCGCCTTCAGGTAGTGCATGGTCGACGAGTAGGCGCCGGCCTGGCTCATGTTGGGCATCTTCTTCATCTTCGCGAAGTAGCGCTTGGACCACGCGCGGGTCTCGTCGTTCATGTCCCAGTAGAAGCCTTCGGTCAGCATCAATCCCGATGCGGTGCGCAGGCCGAGCGCATGCACGTCGGTGATGTACATGAGCAGGCCCGCCATGGTCTGCTTGCTGTTGTTGCCGATGAGTCCGAACTCGCGTGCAGCCTTCACCGCATTGACCGTGTCGGCGCCCGCATTGGCCAGCCCGATGATCTGCGCCTTGCTCTGCTGCGCGGTCATCATGAACGATGCAAAGTCGGTCGCCGCAATCGGATGCTTGGCCGCGCCCAGTACCTTGCCGCCGTTGGCCGTGATCACCTTGCTCGCCTCCTCCTGCAGGCTGTTGCCGAAGGCATAGTCGGCGGTGAGGAAGAACCAGTCCTTGCCGCCGCGCTGCGTGATGGCGCTGGCGGTCACATTGGCGAGCGCATAGGTGTCGTAGACGTAGTGCACGGTGCTCGGCATGCACAGGTCGTTGGTGAGGCGGTCGATACCGGGGCCGTTGAAGACAATGACCTTGTTCTTCTGCTTGGCCACCTCCAGCACGGCCAGCGCAGGCGCCGAGACGGCGACATCCATGAGCGCGTCGACCTTGCCCGTGTCGAACCATTCGCGTGCCTTGCTCGCTGCGATGTCCGCCTTGTTCTGGTGGTCGGCCGTCACGAGTTCGATCTTCTTGCCGAGCACCTTGCCACCGAAGTCATCGATGGCCATCTGTACTGCGGTCACCGTGCCCGGGCCGGTGATGTCGGCGAACGGCCCCGCGAGGTCGGAGATCACGCCCAGGCGCACGACATCGTCGGATACCTGTGCATCCTGTGCGTGTGCGGCGGTGGCTGCAAGGCCCAGCAGCGCCGTGGCGCAGGCCAGCTTGCGGGCGGCCCGGGTGAGGGAGGATGTGGTGCCTTGCCGGACCTGTCGTGTGATGTTGTGCATGCTTGTCTCCTGTTTTCCTGGGTTGTCTTCGGTGTGGATGAGGGGTCAGATCGTGGCGATCGGCGTGACCGGCGAGCCTATGGCTCCGGGCAGCCGCAACGGCGGTGCGGTCAGCAGAAAGCGGGTGCGCTCCAGCGCGTGAAGCCGGTCTGCCAGTTCCTGGAGATGCCAGAGCTCGCCCAGCGGAATGCCCAGCTTGAACAGGCAGTGCTCGTGCAGCGGCAGCACCGCGTGGCGCGCCCCATCGGTGGGTGCATGGCGTGGGGGATGGCGTTCGACGGCGTAGTTGTCGGCGATCAGCGCCGTGAGGCCGCTGTCGGTGATCCATTGCAGCAGACGCGGGTCGCCGCCGTCGAGCGCGGCGCAGCTGTTGTGCAGCCTGTGCGCGTCGGGCTGGCGATTCATGGACAGCACGAGTTCGGCGAAACCGGTGCGCAGCACGACCATGTCGCCGGGCTCCACGGTGGCGCCGGTCACCTGCATGGCGTGCATGAGCTGTTCATAGCCGATGTCCTGGAACTCCATTCCGAACACGCGGGCGATATCGATAAGCACCGCGCGGCCCTGCATGCCCTTGACGGCCAGGTTCTCGATGCCGAGGGCCCTGGCGGCGCTCGACCCGCTGGCGCCGGCGGCCCCCGCGCAGCATGTCGGCTGGTAGCGGCCGCGGGACGGAAGTCCATGATCGACCGGGCCCAGCACATGTTCGTGCCCGCGATAGCCGTTGTAGTAGGTGATGCGCTCCTGCCCGTCGCCCTGTGCATCGAACAGTGAGCCGACATGCGCGAACGAATCCCACTGCGTGGAGTATTGCAGCGACAGCAGCACCTGGTCGTCGCTCACGACATCGCTCGCGCCCGGGTGCACGTGGCCCAGCGGGAAGTTCAGGTAGTCGACGTCGTCGCGCCGCGTGGGCTGCAGCCGAGGTGCATGGCGGCGCACGTTCAGGGTGTTGCCGCCGGGGAAATCAAGCGGCAGCGAGAGACAGAAGCTCAGGCCTTCGCGCACCTCGGCGACGCCCTTGCGCACCTGCTCGGGGCCGATGAGGTTGGTACGGCCAAGCTGGTCGTCCGCTCCGAAATCGCCCCAGTTGGAACCTTCAGGGCGCCGCTTCCATCGCATTGCTGTGTCTCCTTGGCCGTTGTGTTCGGGCATTGAGGCGCAATGGTGGAAGCGAGGTGCGAGGTAGTCAAACCTCTTCCGAAAAGTTTCGTTCCGTGAAATTGATTTTCGGGAAAACCCTTGCAAACATTCCTGTTTTCAAGGGGTGCGCACCGCGATGCCGGCGGGATGCCGCGCAGCATGGAAATTCTGTTTTGACAGACAAAACAGTGGAAGGGGCCGCTTGTCAGCCGGCGAGGACCCGGGAGAAAACGGCGGTATCGACGTTTCCGCCCGTGAGCGCGGCACCCACCACCTGTCCCTTGAGCTGCCCGCGCTCCTGCATCGCGGCGGCGAAGGCGGCTGCGCCCGCGCCTTCGGCAACGTTGTGCGTATCCTCGAAGATGGCCTTCATCGCCGCGGCGATTTCCTCATCGCTCACCTGCACCACGTGGTCGAGATGTTCCATCAGAACCTCGAGCGCGCCGGGATCGGCCACCCGCACGGCAAGACCGTCGGCGATCTGAGTGGAGACGGGGGCCTCGACCACCCGGCCGGCCCGGATCGAATCGGCGTAGGTGGTGGCGCGATCGCTCACCACGCCGACGATGCGCACGCGGTGCTTCAGTGCGAGCTTGGCGGCAATGGCCGAGCAGGCACCCGAGCCCAGGCCGATGGGGACATAGGCCACGTCCATGTCCGGCACGGCGCGAAAGAACTCCCACCAGAGCGTGGAGACGCCGCGCAGCAGATCGGTGTGAAAGCTCGGCACCATCATGGCACTGCCCTGCGCGGCCAGCGCGATCGCATGCTCGCGCGCGGCCTGGAAGTCGTCGCCGTGCTCGATGAGGTCTGCACCGAGCGCGCGCATGGCCGCGTTCTTCTCCACTGAATTGCCATGTGGAACGACGATGGTGCAGGCCACGCCATTCTTGCGCGCGGCCCAGGCGATGCTCTGCCCGTGGTTGCCGCGCGTGGCGCTGATCACCTGTCGGGGCAGTGTACCGCTCTGCGCCAGTTGCTCGAAGAACGTGAGTCCGCCGCGGATCTTGAACGCGCCGACCGGGTTGTGGTTCTCATGCTTGAGCCAGCAGTCCGTGCCAAGGCGTTCGGAGAGCAGCGCCCAGCGATATTGGGGCGTGGCCTGGAATTCCGCGTGGACCGTGCGGGCCGCGGTCTCGATGTCGGCCAGCGTGGGCAGGGCGGTTGCAGGGGAAGGGGAGAGAACGGCGTTCATGGGTAGGGCAGGGCTGGCGATCAGCGGTTGGAAAGGGTGACGGGGCCGCGCGGTGTGCTGAAGGTGGCACGCAGCACGGGCGCGGGCGCATGGGCCGTGGTCATGGTGGTGGCGAGCTCGCCTGGCGGCAGATGGGCGGCGTGCAGTGCCTGCTCAAGCCGCGGTGCCTCGGGATGCGCGAGATGCAGCGACTGCAGCTGCACGCCGCTCGCGGGAAGGCTCTGCACCGGGTGCTGCGCGCCCCACTGGATGAGCGTGGGCAGGCAGCCGTCGAACAGCCGCCGACCATCGTCGCGTACGGTGATCTGCCATTGCAGCAGGCCATCGGGAGTCGGCCGGCTTGCCTCGAGAACGGCGCCACGGTCGATGCCGAGTCGCGACCACTCCGCATGAACGTGCGCAAGGTCGGGCACGGATACCACCCAGTGAATGAGCCGCGGGCCGTTCTGTGCGACCTCGGTGCGAAGCGCATCGTCGTCCATGTCGAACCAGCGTCGGAGGGGCGCTGCGCGTGTTGGTTGGGCCTCGGGGTCGATGGCGATGATCTCGAGATAGGCTCGCGCAAACGCAGCGCCCGACACGTTGATCAGGCGGTTGTGCGTGCCCATCAGCGGATGCGCGCCGCCCGCGGCGGGCGTGATGCCCAGCGTGCGTTCGCACCAGGAGACGCCGGCCTCGAGCGTGTCGGCCATGACCACCAGGTGGTCGAGCTGCGCGGGGGCTCCCATGTCGCCACTCATATCGTGATCGTTCCGGAGATGCAGGTATGGCTGGCGCCGCCGACCCATACCTGGGAGTGTTCATCCTGCGTGATCTCGACGATGCCGTCGCGGTCGAGGCACGTACCCTGCGCGGCGATGTAGGGCGCACGGATATGTCCTTCCTCGATCAGCCATTGCGCGAGCGAGGCGTTGAAGCTGCCGGTGATCGGGTCCTCCACGGAGGTGGTGGTGGCATCGAAGAACACACGCACTTCCAGGTCGGGCGTGGCCGCCTTGTCTGGCTCGCTGCGCGCGAAGGCACGGGCTTCCCGGCTGGCACGGCCGATGAGCCCGGCGTTCTCCTGCGGATAGGGCGCCGCGATGCCGATGTTCACGCCCATCGCATAGAGCTTGGAACAGTCGGGCTGCAGCTCCAGCAGGCGGTCGGGGTTGTTCACGAGCAGCGCCCAGAACAGCGGGCCATTGTCGAGCTTGCTGTGCGCGCCGACCTCTGCGCGCTCAAGCCCCAGCGCCTGGAGCACCGGAGCGAGTTCTTCCTCGGTGACCGCGTGGCGTGTCGAATCGGGTGCGGCAAATGCGAGCGGCGCTGTTGTGTTGTCGGCATCCATGCGAATGCGCACCAGGCCTTTCTTGCACTGCTGCACGACATGGCTGCTGCTGCGCGGCTTGCCGCCGGCCGTCAGCCATGCGTGGCAGCTGCCGAGGGTGGGGTGGCCCGCGAACGGTAACTCATCGCTGGGCGTGAAGATGCGCACCTGGTAGTCGGCGTCGGGGTGGCTTGGCGGCAGCAGGAAAGTGGTCTCCGACAGATTGGTCCAGCGCGCGAAATTCTGCATCTCCGCGTCGCTCAGCCCCTCCGCGTCGACGACGACGGCGAGCGGGTTGCCCCGAAAGGGCGTGGACGAGAACACATCGATCTGCATGAAGCGGCGTTGGCGCATGGTCTGAAGGAAAGAGAGAGTGAATGGAAAGAAAAGAGGAGAGGCGAGGAACCCGGGCCATGTCGGCCGGGTCCGATTCCGGGTCTGGGGCTTGGCTCAGGCCAGGGCCTGATCGAGTACGCCACGCGCGCCGGAGCGCTCGCAGAGCGCCTGGAACCAGCGCTCGATGTTCGGCATGGCCGGGCGTTGCAGCGGGAGGCCGAACCAGCGGTGGATTTCGCAGCCGATGGGAATGTCGGCCATGGTGAACTGCTCGCCCGTCATGTAGGCCTGCCTGCCCAGGTGTGCCTCGAGCAGCGCGAGCAGCGGCACGGTGGCGTGGATCGAATGGGCGATGCGCGATTCATCGCGCTCGCCCTCCGGGGTGCGGATCAGCTGGATGAAGGCGTCGCGGCCCGCAGGATTGAATGTGGTCTGCTGCCAGTCCATCCACTGCTCGGCGATGAAGCGTGCCTGCAGGTCTTCGGGGCAGAGCGATCCGCTCGCGTGGCGGGCGCAGAGATAGCGCACGATCACGTTGGATTCCCAGAGGCGGAAGCCCTCGTCCTCGATGAGCGGGACGAGACCGTTGGGGTTGTGGCCGAGGAACTCGGCCTCGCGCACCAGCCCGAACTGGCCGCCGGCGTCGGTGCGCTGCAGGGTCAGGTTCAGCTCCTGCGCCGTCCACACGACCTTTCGCACGTTGATCGAAGAAGTCCTGCCCCAAAGTCTCAGCATGGTGTGCCTTGCGGGTTGTCGGTTAGTCGGGTGACGGCACAGGCGGGCGCTTCGTGCATGGAGCGCGCCGCCCTGCGGGCCGGATCGGCCGGATTCACATGGCTCAGCGCTGGGCGCCCAGCTCTTCCCTGATTGTGGCGGCCAGTGCGGCGATGGCTGTGTTGATTTGTTCGACCGTCGCGGTCACGAAGGACAGGCGCAGGGTGCGCACATCGGCGTTGTCGGCATAGAACGCGGCACCGGGCACGAAGGCGACGTTGCGGTCGACCGCCTTGGGCAGGAGCTTCGCCGTGTCGATGCCTTCGGGCAGGCGCAGCCACATGAACATGCCCCCGATCGGACGGTTCCACTTCACGTCCAGGCCCTTCATCTCGCGCTCGAGCGCGGCGACCATGGCGTCGCATTGTTCCTTGTAGAGCTTGCGGATCTTGGGAACGTGGCGATCAAGGAAGCCGTTCTTCATGACCTCGGCCACCAGGCGCTGGTTGAAGCTTGGCGTGTGCAGGTCGGCCGCCTGCTTGGCCTGCAGCAGCTTGGGGTAGATGTTCTTCGGCGCGACCACGTAGCCCAGGCGCAGGCCCGGGGCGAGGACCTTGGAGAAGGATCCCATGTACAGGCCACCCTCCGGGTTGCGCGCGGTGAGCGGCAGCGGCGGCTGCTCGTCGAACCACAGGTCGCCGTAGGGGTTGTCCTCCACCAGCGGAATGCCGAGCTCCATGGCCTTGGCCACCAGCGCGGCGCGGCGTGCCTCGGTCATGGTGCGGCCTGTCGGGTTCTGGAAGTTGGGCAGCAGGTACATGAAACGCGCCTTGTCGGCGCCCGTGCCGGCCTTGGCGGCGAAGTCTTCGACGATCGGTCCTTCCTCGTCGCTGGCCACCGACACCACGTTCGGCTCCATCGGCGAGAACGCCTGCAGTGCGCCGAGGTAGGTGGGCGTCTCCACGAGGATGCGGCTGCCGGCATCGATCAGGACCTTGCCGATCAGGTCCAGTGCCTGCTGCGAGCCGGTGGTGATCAGGATCTGGTCCGGGCTCACGTCCCAGGGCAGGAAGTCGGCAATCGCATTGCGCAGCGGGATGTAGCCTTCGCTCGCGGCATATTGCAGCGCGGAGGAGCCGTCAGTGTCCAGGATGGCCGCGGCGGCCTGCGCGAACTCGCTGATCGGGAAAGTCTTGGGCGAGGGAAGGCCGCCTGCCAGGCTGATGATGCCGGGCTTCTCGGTCACTTTGAGGATCTCGCGGATCACCGAGGGGTTCATTTTTTCGGCGCGGGCGGCCAGGGTCCATTGGGTCATGATGCTGCTAGGGTCAGTGGTGTGGCGGTCAGGGGCACATCGTCTTCGCGAGGTGCCAGGATGATCGAACGTGGGTGAAAACAGTGGGAAGGTAGTGGAATTAGACGCTAAAAAACGGGTGCATCGGCGGTGCCTGGGCGGGTGGGGCGTTTTCAGGTGCGGAGCATCCAGAACGCCGTGAGCACCAGGATCAGGGCCATGAAGCGGTTGAACCACAGCAGCCGCTGCCCGATGGCCAGCCAGTGGCGCAGCACGGCGCCGACCGAGGCATACAGCAGGTTGCTGCTGAAGGCAAAGAGGGCCATCACGGGAACCACGACCGCCAGTCGCTGGCCGATGTTGTCGTGCCCGATGATCCAGCTGCCGACGATGGTGAGCGCCAGCATCCATGCCTTGATGTTCACGAATTGCAGTGCCGCGCCCTGCCAGAAGGTGATGTCCATGCGCGAGGCATCGGCGTCCGACAGGCGCGCGCTTCGGCTGAGCTTCCAGGCAAGCCACAGCAGATAGCCGATGCCCACGATCTTGATGCCCCAGCGCAGCGCGGGGACCGCCATCATCACGGCGCCGAGCCCGCCGGCGCACAGCAGCAGCAGCGCGCACCAGCCCACGGGAACCGACAGCACGAACCGCATGGCGGGGCGGATGCCTCGATTGGCCGCGAGCGCGGCGGCCAACGTGGTGTTGGGGCCGGGCGAGAAGCTCATCGCCGTGGCGAGAACCAGCAGTGCGGAGAATTCAACGAAAGGCATGGGCTGACGCGTTGTGTTTTTCGAGGGTGTGGAAACCACTGTAGGTTAAAAAACCATTACAGTACCGATACAGTCAGGCTCTACAAATCATGTTCTGTATTGGTCTGCTCTCCAGTACAGACCGTGAACGAAGAGCGCAACCCCACGCATTGCAACAGCAGCCATGGCACTCACCCGCACCTCGGATCAGACCCTGACAGACCAGCTTGTGGACCGCTTTGCCGAGCGCATCCGCATGCGGCTCCTGCCCGCCGGTGCGCGCCTGCCTTCGGTGCGCGCCTGTGCGCACCAGCAGGGCGTGAGCGCCTATACGGTGGTGGCCGCCTATGACAAGCTGCTGGCCCAGGGGCTGGTCGAGGCACGCCGCCAGCGCGGCTTCTATGTGCGGGACCTGCTGCAGAAGACCGCTGCTGCGCCGGCGCAGGATGGCAAGGCGACCTCTGCGGGCGTCGGCCTGGCGGAGATTGTCAGGGCCGCCTCTCCGTCGCGGCCGAGCACCGCGCGCTCCTCGGGCTCGCGCATCAATGCCGCGGCCCTGATCCGCGGCATGTTCTATCACGCGTCCGATCATCCGCAGCCGGGCTCGGGCGTGCTGCCCGTCGCCTGGCTCGAAGAGGCGCGCTTCATGTCGGCGGCGGTGCGCAAGATCACCAACCTCGAGACCCTGCGGCAGGGATCGCTGACCTATGGCGAGCCGATGGGGGACCGCGGCCTGCGCGAGGCACTGGCGCAGCGGCTGACGGACGTCGATATTGCCGTGGGGCCGGACCAGATCATGACCACGGTGGGCGCGACCCACGCGCTCGACATCATCAGCCGCTCGCTGCTGAAGGCGGGTGATCCGGTAATGGTGGAGGAGCCGGGCTGGTCCGTAGAGTTCGCGCGGCTCGATGCGCTCGGCATGAAGGTGCTGCCGGTGCCGCGCGGCCCCGACGGCCCCGACCTGGCCGTGATGGCACGCTACTGCGAGACCCATGCCCCCAAGCTGTTCGTGAGCGTGAGCGTGCTGCACAACCCCACGGGCTACAGCCTGTCGCCCGGCAGTGCGCACCAGATCCTGCAACTGGCCGAGCGCTACAACTTCCACGTGGTGGAGGACGACACCTACGGGCACATCGCTCCACCCCATGCCACGCGGCTGTCCACGCTGGACGGCCTGCGGCGCACCATCTACGTGAACGGCTTCGCCAAGATCCTCGCGCCCGCCTGGCGCATCGGCTACATCGCGGCGCCGGAGGAGATCGTGGAGCGGCTGCTCGATACCAAGCTGCTGTCCACGCTGACCACGCCCAGCATTCTCGAGAAGGCGCTCGCGCTGTGCATCGACCAGGGGCAGCTGCGGCGCCATTCGGATCGCATGCGCATGCGCATCGCCGCGGCGCGTGCGCGTGCCGTGCAGGTGGCGCTGGAGGCGGGCGTCACGTTCGCCTCCGAACCGGCCGGCATGTTCGGCTGGGTGGAGACCGGCGTCGATACCGACATGCTCACGCAGCGCATGCTCGACGAGGGCTATCTGATAGCGCCCGGCGCGCTGTTCCACGCGACCCGCCAGCCCTGCACGCTCATGCGCATCAACTTCGCCAACTCGCAGGACCCGAACTTCTGGCGCGTGTGGAAGCGCGTGGTGGCCGAGAGTGGTGCCGCTGCGAGCGGAGGCGCCTGAAACCGGCGATACGCTGCGAGATTGTTAACAATCAGCGTTTAATCTCACCAATTGAATCGGTGCTTTCAATCAAGGCATCATGTATTGGCTTATCGTCAAACATTCGAAATAACAATTGGCGTGTTCGGAGCCCAGGTTGTTTGATTGGCAGTGGGTTTGCACATACGGCCTTTGATAGTGAGAAGCCGGTATCATTTCGCTTACATCCTGAAATGAGCGTGTACATCGCCGCATGTCCGTTTTTCTGAAACGGTTGGTATCGGAATGGACCGTGGCCGCACCAGCAATGCGCACGATGAAGATGAGTTCGGCGATGAGGCCCGTACATGGAGAAACAATGCAATCTCGACTGACAAGCTCTGGTGATCCCGCGGTCCCCGTGTCAGTGATGACGGTGGCAGAGCTGCAGGATTCGCTGCTGATGGTGATGCATGACCTGCATCGTCTCGAAGGATTGCTGGGCGACGCCACCGACAACCTGCTGCAGCGCTTTGGCGAGGCCAACGGATTGCTGGGCGACGACCTGGTCATGCATTCCGAGCGGCTGGAGCGTGCCCGGGCGGCGCTGCGCAGCGCCGTCACCGAACTGCAGTTCCACGACATGGCCACGCAATTGATCACGCATACCACCCAGGTGGTTCGCTCCTGTGCGTTCCAGTTGGGTGCCGAGGCCATGGGGCAGGGGGACGAGCCCGCAGCGGAGCCCGATGCCGCGCCGGCACGTCCCAATCCCGTCACGCAGAGCGAAATGGCGGCAGGCTCCATCGAGCTGTTCTGATGGCCGCGTACCACCCGCCAGTGCCCGTCCCCGAAATATTGAAAGTTCTATAAGGTTCACACGTACATGCCGTCCATTCTTGCTGTTGATGACTCGCCTTCCATGCGAAAAATGGTGTCCTTCACGCTGACCGGCGCGGGCTACCAGGTGGTGGAGGCGGTGGATGGACAGGATGCGCTCGAAAAGGCCGAGACGCACGATATCGACCTGGTGCTGGCGGATCAGAACATGCCGCGCCTCGATGGCATCGGCCTCACGCGCAAGCTGCGCGAACACCCCAAGTTCAAGAGCACGCCGATCCTGATCCTGACGACCGAGTCGAGCGAGCAGATGAAGCAGGCAGGGCGCGCCGCAGGCGCGACGGGCTGGCTGGTCAAGCCGTTCGATCCCAACCGCCTGATCGAGGTGATCCAAAAGGTTTTGCGCTGAAGCCGCAGCGGGCGCTGCGTTGCCGACATTCGTGGAGAACAGCATGGCCGATACCCACCCGCCGCCGGGCACTGGAGCAGGATCCCAGTTCGACCTCAGCCAGTTCTACCAGATCTTCTTTGACGAGGCTGCGGAGAACCTCGATCAGATGGAGCACATGCTGCTGCATGTCGATCTGGCCACGGCCAACGACGAACAGCTCAACGCCATCTTCCGCTGCGCGCATTCCATCAAGGGCGGCGCGGCCACGTTCGGCTTCGCGGACATCGCCGAACTCACGCACCAGATGGAATCCCTGCTGGACCGCGTGCGCCGCCGTGAACTCTCCCTGACCCCGCATGTGGTGGACGTGCTGCTGGATTCGGCCGACCTGTCGCGCGTGTTGCTGGCAAGGCACCAGGGCCACCAGTCCGGCGAGCCGCCATCGACGGCGGAGCTGGTGCGCCGCATCAGCGAGGTGATGGCGGGCAGCCAGCCCTCTGCGCTGCCCTCCGTCATCGACTCGGTCATCGACAGCGGTTTCGAGGCCACCCATCTTCCCGTCGATGAGCAGAGGCGCCCGCGCAAGCTGGTCCTGCGCATCGGCCCCATGGCGACGGCCGAAGCCGCGGACGAGATTGCCAGCCTGCTGTGCAGCTTTCCCCATGTGGAGCAACTGCATGAGCTGCCGGTGCTGCAGGCGAATGTCCGCGCGCTGGTCGTGGAGACCACGCTCACCGACGAGGAGTTGCGCGATCTGCTGGCGTTCCATGCCACGACGGACCAGTTGGGCATCGAGGTCGATCCGGGCCACGATGCGCGGGAGGCCCTGCCTGCGGCGAGCAGCTTCAATTCGGCGATGAGCGACATGGAGGACGAGTTCTTCGGCCTGTTCTCCGGAGCACCGGGCTTGCCCGCCGAGAACGCGGCAGAGTCGGCGGCCGTGCCTGCCGGTGCAGCGCCTGAGCGGCCGACAGCATTGTCGGCTGCCGCATTCGAGCACAAGGTGGGCGGCAACGGCAACGGCAACGGCAACGGCAACGGCACCGGCGCGGGCATCGAGGCCGCGACGATACGGGTCGCGGTTCACAAGGTCGATCAGCTCATCAACCTGGTGGGCGAACTGGTGATCACGCAGGCCATGCTGGCGCAGAACAGCCGCGACCTCGATCCGCGCCTGCACCAGCAGTTGCTGGCGGGGTTGGCGGATCTGGACCGCAACACGCGAGAGCTGCAGGAATCGGTGATGTCGATCCGCATGATTCCCATGTCGGTGGTCTTCAGCCGCTTTCCGCGCATGCTGCGTGACCTGGCGCTCAAATGCGGAAAAAACGTGGAACTGGTGACGATCGGCGAGGCGACGGAACTCGACAAGAGCCTGGTCGAGAAGATCACCGATCCGCTGACGCACCTGCTGCGCAACAGCTGCGACCACGGCATCGAGACGCCTGCGGAGCGCGTGGCTGCGGGCAAGCCCGAGCACGGGACGATCACGCTGTCCGCGTCGCACCAGGGCGGCTCGATCATGATCGAGGTGCATGACGACGGGCGCGGACTCTCGCGCGAGAAGATCCTGCGCAAGGCGCGCGAACGTGGCCTGGCGGTGTCGGACCTGATGAGCGATGCGGAGGTCTGGAGCCTGGTGTTCGAGCCCGGGTTTTCCACCGCCGAGGTCATCACCGACATCTCGGGCCGGGGCGTCGGCATGGATGTCGTCAAGCGCAGCATCGCCGCACTGGGCGGCAGCGTGGAGATCGATTCAGCCGAAGGCTACGGCACACGTATCTCGGTGCGCCTGCCGCTCACCCTGGCCATCATGGACGGCATGTCCGTGGCCGTGGGCGATGAGGTCTACATCCTGCCGCTCTCGGCGGTGGTCGAGTCATTCCAGGTGACGGCCGGCAGCGTGAATACGGTGGCGCGCGGCACGCCACTGGTGAAGGTGCGCGACGAATACATGCCGGTCGTCGAACTGGACAGGCTGTTCGACGTGCCGCGCAAGGGCGCGGTAGCCGGTGCGGTGACGGGTACGGGTACGGGTACGGGTACGGGGCATGCAGCCATCATGGTCGTGATCGAGGTCGATGACAACCGCGCAGCCCTGCAGGTAGACCAGCTGCTCGGGCAGCACCAGGTGGTGGTCAAGAATCTCGAGACCAACTACCGCAAGATACCCAACGTGTCGGGGGCCACCATCATGGGAGACGGCTCCGTTGCGTTGATTCTGGACACCGCCGCGATCGTGCGCCGTGCGCGCGGGTCGCGCCCGCTGCCACACGAGATCGGATATCAGGAACTGGGGGAGTTGGCATGACCATGGGGTTGCCGCACGGGCTCGATGGCACGGTGGAGGGCCGCGAATACCTTACCTTCCGCATTGCGCAGGAAGAGTACGGTATCGACATTCTCAAGGTGCGGGAGATCCGCCGCTACGAGGCGCCCACGCGCATCGCCCGCACACCGGCCTTCATCAAGGGGGTGGTCAACCTGCGCGGGACGATCGTGCCCATCGTCGATCTGCGCATGAAGCTGCATCAGGACTGCAGGCCTGTGTACTCGGAGTTCACCGTCGTGGTCATACTCAATCTGCTCGACCGGGTGGTCGGGATCGTGGTGGACTCGGTCAGCGACGTGCTGCGCCTGTCGGACGAACAGATCAGCGATGTGCCCGAGTTCGAAGGCGCCATCGAGGTGGACAGCATCGAGGGGCTGGGCACGGTGGGTGACCGCATGCTGATCCTGCTGGATATCGAGAAGCTCATGTCCAACGTGGACATGGGACTGGTCGCGGCGGACGCCTGACGACGACATGGATGTGGCGACCATGAACGGCGCAATCGGCTCTCTGTACCCGGATCGTCCGGACCATCCGGAGGATCGTTCGGATACGCGGCGCCGGCGTGCGGCTGCACGCCTCGTCGAAGATCCGGATGACGGGGCCGAGGCGCGCGAGTTCCATTGGACGCGAGAAGACTTCGAGCGCATCAGGACGATGATCCGCGAGCGTGCAGGCATCCACCTGCACAGCGGCAAGCAGGCCATGGCCTACAGCCGCGTGGCCCGCCGCCTGCGTGAAACCGGACACACGAGCTTTCATGAGTACCTGAACTGGCTGGAACTCCAGGAGGACGCCGAATGGCAGGAGTTCGTGAATGTACTGACCACGAACCTCACGGCCTTCTTTCGCGAGCCGCATCACTTCGATCTGTTCGCGCAATGGCTGTCCCGGCATCCGCAGGGCCCCTGGAATGTGTGGAGTTGCGCGGCATCGACCGGCGAGGAGCCCTACTCGATCGCGATGGCGGCGCAGGAAGTTCTCGGAGGCCATGCGTCTTTCAAGGTGCTGGCGAGCGATATCGATTCGCGTGTGATCGCGCGTGCGCAGGAGGGCGTCTATCGTTCCGATCATCTCAAGGGGTTGAGCGAGGAACGGTTGCGCCGCTTCTTCCTGCGCGGCACCCGCACGAATTCGGGACTGGTGCGCGTTCGTCCGGAACTGCGCCAGGCGGTCGAATTCATGCACATCAACCTGATCGATGACGACTGGCCGTTCAAGACGCCGCTGGACGTCGTGTTCTGCCGCAACGTGATGATCTACTTCGATGCGCCGACGCAGCGCCGCGTGCTCGAGCGCCTGCACCGCGTGATCCGGCCGGGCGGGCTGCTCTTCGTGGGGCATGCCGAACATTTCAGCGATGCCAGGGACCTCTTCGTCCTGCGCGGCAAGACGACGTACGAGCGCCTATGAGTGCCGACTTGTCCCTTCCCGGCAGCCGCCTGCCCCGCGCCATCTCGCTGGAGGAGCTGCGCGAGCGTCCGGCCAGGCCCGGCCAGGCGTCGTTCTTCTTTCACGACAACCATTTCCAGCACAATGCAGTGAAGGTGCTGCCGGGCGAGTACTACGTCACCGACGAGAACCTGCTGCTGGTCACCGTGCTGGGTTCGTGCATTGCGGCCTGCCTGTGGGACAGCCGCATGGGAGTGGGGGGAATGAACCACTTCATGCTGCCGGTGGGCGATTCGACGGATCTCTCGGGCCGTTATGGTTCCTACGCGATGGAGTTGCTGATCAACGAAATGATGAAGCGCGGCGCGCGGCGCGAATACATCCAGGCCAAGATCTTCGGAGGGGCGCAGGTGATCCATGGTTTCACCAACATGAACGTCGGTGAACGCAACACGCAGTTCGTGCGCGACTACCTGCGCACCGAACGCATTCCGGTCGTCTCGGAGGATGTGCTGGACATCTTTCCGCGCAAGGTGGTTTTCTTCGGCACCTCGGGCAAGGCGATGGTCAAGCGGCTTGCCCATACGCACCGAGAGGAACTGGCCGCCCAGGAGGCGCGCGGCAATGCCGCCTCGGTGGTACGCGCGACGCGCGGCGGGTCGGTGGACATCTTCGGCCAGCGCAGGGGGTGAGGGCATGGCAGCCAGAACGCGTGTGCTCGTGGTGGACGATTCGGCGCTGGTGCGCAACCTGCTCAAGGAGATCATCAACCGGCAGCCCGACATGGTGTGCATAGCGACCGCCAACGATGCGCTTGCCGCGCGTGAGCGGATCCGCGACCTCAACCCCGATGTGGTGACGCTCGATGTGGAGATGCCCCGCATGGACGGCATCGACTTCCTTGAGCGCCTCATGCGCCTGCGGCCCACGCCGGTGCTGATGATCTCCACGCTGACCGAGCATGGGGCGGAGGTCACGCTGAAGGCGCTGGAGCTGGGGGCGGTCGACTTTGTCGCCAAGCCCCGGCTCGGCATCGAAAATGGCTTGCTCGAGCTCGCGCAGCAGATCGTCGAGAAGATCCGCATCGCCTCGCAGGCGCAGGTCCGGCGCCTGCCCGCGGTCACCCTGTCATCGGTGCGCCGGCTGCGCGAACTCACGGGGACGCCCAGGGCGGAGACGCTGATTCCCCCGAACATCGGAGCATTGCTGAACGACAGGCTGATCTGCATCGGTGCCTCCACGGGCGGGACCGAGGCCGTGCGCGAGTTGCTGTCCGGCATGCCGTGCGACGCGCCGGCCATCGCCATTGCGCAGCACATGCCGGCCGGCTTCACCGCCAGCTTCGCGGCACGGCTTAATGAGCTCAGCCTCATTACCGTGAAGGAGGTCCAGCATGGCGAACCATTGCTGCCGGGCCACGCCTACATTGCTCAGGGCGGCAAGCACTTTGCCGTGGCAAGGCGCGGTGGTCGCTATGTGGCGTCGGTGTTCGACGGCGAGCCGGTCAATCGCCACAAGCCGTCGGTCGATGTGCTGTTCAGGTCGGCTGCGTTGGCCGCCGGTCCGCATGCGATTGGCGTGATGCTGACGGGCATGGGCAACGACGGAGCGTCGGCGATGCGCGAGATGAAGGAATACGGCAGCTACAACTATGTGCAGGATCAGAACTCCTGCGTCGTGTTCGGCATGCCGCGCGAAGCCATCGCCCATGGCGCCGAACATGAGGTGCTGCCGCTGTCGCAGATCGCCCCGGCGATTCTGGGGCGCCTGCGGGGCCTGGGGACGGCGGGCGCCACCCGGGATGATTCGCCGCGTTGAGGGGCGAAAATCCGGGGGGCGCCTTCAGGC
>NZ_CP060714.1:5060000-5167372 GCF_014395975.1 Diaphorobacter ruginosibacter
AGTCATTGTGTTAACAAAACGGAATGGAAAGTCCGGCCATAGTGGGTGATAGCCCCGTATGTGAAAACACAGTGGTGGTACTAGGCTGCAGACAAGTAGGGCGGGGCACGAGAAACCCTGTCTGAATATGGGGGGACCATCCTCCAAGGCTAAATACTCATCATCGACCGATAGTGAACAAGTACCGTGAGGGAAAGGCGAAAAGAACCCCGGGAGGGGAGTGAAATAGATCCTGAAACCGTATGCTTACAAAAAGTCGGAGCCTCGTAAGGGGTGACGGCGTACCTTTTGTATAATGGGTCAGCGACTTACATTCAGTGGCAAGCTTAACCGAATAGGGGAGGCGTAGAGAAATCGAGTCCGAATAGGGCGTCTTAGTCGCTGGGTGTAGACCCGAAACCAAGTGATCTATCCATGGCCAGGATGAAGGTGCCGTAACAGGTACTGGAGGTCCGAACCGACTAGTGTTGCAAAACTAGCGGATGAGCTGTGGATAGGGGTGAAAGGCTAAACAAACTTGGAAATAGCTGGTTCTCTCCGAAAACTATTTAGGTAGTGCCTCAAGTATTACCTGCGGGGGTAGAGCACTGTTTTGGCTAGGGGGTCATGGCGACTTACCAAACCAAGGCAAACTCCGAATACCGCAGAGTACAGCTTGGGAGACAGAGCACCGGGTGCTAACGTCCGGACTCAAGAGGGAAACAACCCAGACCGCCAGCTAAGGTCCCTAAAATTGGCTAAGTGGGAAACGAAGTGGGAAGGCTAAAACAGTCAGGATGTTGGCTTAGAAGCAGCCATCATTTAAAGAAAGCGTAATAGCTCACTGATCGAGTCGTCCTGCGCGGAAGATGTAACGGGGCTAAGCCAGTTACCGAAGCTGCGGATGTGCAATTTATTGCACGTGGTAGGAGAGCGTTCTGTAAGCCTGTGAAGGTGTCTGGAGACGGATGCTGGAGGTATCAGAAGTGCGAATGCTGACATGAGTAGCGTTAAAGCGGGTGAAAAGCCCGCTCGCCGTAAGCGCAAGGTTTCCTACGCAACGTTCATCGGCGTAGGGTGAGTCGGCCCCTAAGGCGAGGCAGAGATGCGTAGCTGATGGGAAACAGGTCAATATTCCTGTACCGATCAATAGTGCGATGTGGGGACGGAGAAGGTTAGCTCAGCCAACTGTTGGATATGTTGGTTCAAGCCTGTAGTCGTGCCCGGTAGGCAAATCCGCCGGGCTAAGATGAGGGGTGATAACGAGTCTGCTTGCAGACGAAGTGAGTGATACCCTGCTTCCAGGAAAAGCCACTAAGCTTCAGCTATTGACGACCGTACCGCAAACCGACACTGGTGCGCGAGATGAGTATTCTAAGGCGCTTGAGAGAACTCAGGAGAAGGAACTCGGCAAATTGATACCGTAACTTCGGGAGAAGGTATGCCCCAAGTAGGTGGACTCGTACAGAGCGAGCCCAAAGGGGTTGCAAAAAATCGGTGGCTGCGACTGTTTAATAAAAACACAGCACTCTGCAAACACGAAAGTGGACGTATAGGGTGTGACGCCTGCCCGGTGCTGGAAGATTAAATGATGGGGTGCAAGCTCTTGATTGAAGTCCCAGTAAACGGCGGCCGTAACTATAACGGTCCTAAGGTAGCGAAATTCCTTGTCGGGTAAGTTCCGACCTGCACGAATGGCGTAACGATGGCCACGCTGTCTCCTCCTGAGACTCAGCGAAGTTGAAATGTTTGTGATGATGCAATCTCCCCGCGGAAAGACGGAAAGACCCCATGAACCTTTACTGTAGCTTTGTATTGGACTTTGAACAGATCTGTGTAGGATAGGTGGGAGGCTTTGAAGTGAGGACGCTAGTTCTCATGGAGCCAACGTTGAAATACCACCCTGGTGTGTTTGAGGTTCTAACCTAGGTCCCTTATCGGGATCGGGGACAGTGCATGGTAGGCAGTTTGACTGGGGCGGTCTCCTCCCAAAGTGTAACGGAGGAGTTCGAAGGTACGCTAGTTACGGTCGGACATCGTGACGATAGTGCAATGGCATAAGCGTGCTTAACTGCGAGACTGACAAGTCGAGCAGATGCGAAAGCAGGACATAGTGATCCGGTGGTTCTGTATGGAAGGGCCATCGCTCAACGGATAAAAGGTACTCTGGGGATAACAGGCTGATACCGCCCAAGAGTTCATATCGACGGCGGTGTTTGGCACCTCGATGTCGGCTCATCTCATCCTGGGGCTGTAGTCGGTCCCAAGGGTATGGCTGTTCGCCATTTAAAGAGGTACGTGAGCTGGGTTTAAAACGTCGTGAGACAGTTTGGTCCCTATCTTCCGTGGGCGCTGCAGATTTGAGGAAGCCTGCTCCTAGTACGAGAGGACCGGAGTGGACACACCTCTGGTGTACCTGTTGTCACGCCAGTGGCATCGCAGGGTAGCTATGTGTGGAAGAGATAACCGCTGAAAGCATCTAAGCGGGAAACTCGTTTCAAGATGAGATCTGCCGGGGCCTCGAGCCCCCTGAAGGGTCGTTGTAGACCACGACGTTGATAGGCTGGGTGTGGAAGCGCAGTAATGCGTTAAGCTAACCAGTACTAATTGCCCGTGCGGCTTGACCCTATAACTTTGATATGTTCAAAGACTTGTAGTTATGCCAAGTACGCAATCAAATTAACCTCAATACGATTGAGCTGATTGAAGACTCTATGAATTCGCAACGCAGTTCACCAAATGAACTGCCAAGCACCCAGTTATGCCTGATGACCATAGCAAGTTGGTCCCACTCCTTCCCATCCCGAACAGGACAGTGAAACGACTTTGCGCCGATGATAGTGCGGGTTCCCGTGTGAAAGTAGGTCATCGTCAGGCTCTTACAGCCCAAACCGCCCTCCACTCGACAGAGTCGGAGGGCGTTTTGCTTTGGGGGCGCCACAATCGCACAGCACTCCATTGCAGGGGCATGAAAAGGGCTCCCTCTGCCCTGTAGAACATCTCCTCACCTGGCCACACCGCAGAGGCCGGGACTGCCCCCGGCCTCTGAACTCAAGTAACAACGCAGGTGTTTCTACAAACCACATCCGCAAACAACACAACAAAAAAAGAGCGGAACACACAAGTGCTCCGCTCTTCCATTCATCAGAGGGGAAAGGCCGTCAGCCTGCTCAAGCCGTGCGAGGCATGTGCCGAATGGCAGGCTGGGCCGTCTCATACCCGGTGAAATTGAACGCCATGGCCGGACGCTCTCCGCACAGCAGTTCCGCCATCGCCTTGCCGGAACCAGCGCCATGCGTCCAACCCAACGTGCCATGTCCCGCATTGATCCACAAACCCTTCAATTGGGTGCGGCCGATCAGCGGGATGTTCGTCGGGGTAGCAGGACGCAGGCCTGTCCAGTATTGGGGATCGCCGCCTTCCTCAGGCGTGCGGGTGTCGCATACGCCGGGCAGGATGGTTTCGATGCGGCGGGAGAGCATGTGGCAGCGGGCGCGTGCCACAGGCGAATCCAGGTCGTGATCGAAGCCGCCGAGCTCGATGGTGCCGGCCACGCGCAGCTTGTTGCCCAGGCGGCTGATGGCGACCTTCTTGCCGTCGTCGATGGTGGAGACGAACGGCGCCTCATCGGGCTTGAGGATGTCGAAGGTGGCGCTGTAGCCCTTGCCAGGATAGATCGGCACACGAATGCCCACGGTGCGCAGCATGGGCGCGGTGTAGCTGCCGCAGGCCACCACGATGGCGTCGCCCTTCAGGTCGAAGGCGCTTGGGCCCCCGTCATAGGCCGTGCGTGCGCGTACCGATACGGAGCGGACGGTATCGCCCTCCTTGTTCAGGCGCACGATGTCGTGGTTGTAGAGAAACTGCGCGCCGCGCTCTTCGCAGAGCCTGGCAAGCTTCTGGGTGAACACGCGGGCGTCGCCGCTTTCGTCGGTGTTCGTGAAGGTGCCGCCGGTGATGTGGTCACCGTAGGCCTTGAAGGCCGGCTCGATCCTGAACAGCTCTTCCTTGCTGACCACGCGGCGCTGCACACCGTAGCGGCGCATCACGTCAACCGCCTCGCCGGCGGCGTCGAAGGATTTCTGGTCGGTGTAGAAATGGGCGATGCCGCGCTCAAGGCGCTCGAATTCGAAGTTCGTCTTGCTGATCACGTCCTTCAGGGCGGCATGGCTGTAGGCGCCCAGGGCGACGATCTGCTGCACGTTGCGCTCGAAGGCCTTGTCGTTGCACTGACCCAGGAACTTGAGCAGCCAACTCCACTGGTGAGGATCCATCTGCGGCCGCAGGAGCAGCGGAGCTTCCTTGTCGAACAGCCATTTGATCGCCTTGAGCGGTGCCTCGCGGTTGGCCCAGGGTTCGCAGTAGCTCACCGAAATCTGGGCGCCATTGGCAAAGCTGGTCTCCAGCGCCGCATCGGGCTGGCGGTCGACCACAACGACTTCATGGCCGCGCTCGAGGAGGTGCCATGCGGTAGAGATGCCGATGATGCCGGCGCCGAGGACGATGGTTTTCATGGGGCGGAGTGTGCGACGGCTTGCCTCAAATGAAAAGTGAAATTAAAGTTCATCGAAAAACATCAGTTTTACTAATATTCGAATGAGATGAACACCTACGATCCGGCGGCCTTGGAATGTCTCGCGGCGATTGTCGAGGAAGGCGGGTTCGAGCGCGCGGCGCAGCGCCTGAACGTGACGCAGTCGGCGGTTTCGCAGCGCCTTCGGGCACTCGAAGCCCAGGTGGGGTCGGTGCTGATCGTGCGCAGCCGGCCGCTGCGCCCGACCAGTGCCGGCCAATTGCTGCTGAAGCACACCAAGCAACTGCGCCTGCTGAGAGCAGACCTGGAGCGCGACCTGCAGGATCTGGCGCCGCGGGCACCGGGGGGTGCGCGCGATGAAGAGCGTATCTCGATCGCGATCAATGCCGACAGCATTGCCACCTGGGCCCTCGAGGCCCTGGGGCCGCTTGCACGCCGCAATCTGCCGATCGAGATCATCACCGATGACCAGGACTTCACGCAGGAATGGCTGCGCTCCGGACAGGTGCTGGGCTGCGTGACCACGCTCAAGCAGCCGCTGCGCGGATGCAAGGTCGTGCCGCTGGGAGCGATGGAGTATGTGGCCGTGGCATCCGACGAGTTCGCGAGAATGCACCTGCCGGGCGGACTCACGGCGCACAACTTCCGGGAGGTGACCTTCGTCTGCTTCAACCGCAAGGACGACATGCAGGCCGAGTTCGTCGCGCGTCGCTTCGGCCTGAAGCGGGTGTCGCTGCCCAGCGTCTTTGTTCCAAGCTCCGAGGGGCAGGTGCGCGCCGTGGCGGCTGGCTGGGGGGTGAGCGTGGTGCCGCAACTGATGGCCGCGCCCCTTGTCGCCAAGGGATTGCTGGTGGATCTGGCACCGGGATACAAGCTGCCGATCCAGCTGTACTGGCACTCCTGGAACCTCGAGTCGGAGGTGCTGGATGCGCTGTCGACTGCGCTGACGGAAGCCGCCCGGAAGGCGCTGTCGAACTGAGGCCTGCCGGGACGGGCGAGATGCGGCTCAGCGGATCGGTGGCAACGGCGCTGTGGTATCCGCTGGGGCGTCGGGTCGTGTCGCCGGCCTGAACTCCACCACTGCGCCCAGCGATTCCAGTGTGGTCTCAAGCCTCCGCAGGCGGCCACGGGTCTCTGTCCCGAGGAGGGCGGGCGCATGGGCGATCCTCTGCAGTGCCTGCTGTGGCGTCAGCTCCAGGGCCTGCCGGAGTGCGTGGACGACCTTGAGTTTGGCGGGGCCGACCTGGAGGAGGACAAGCTCGCCACGTTGCCACAGAGCCGGTCCCTCGGCAGGCGCCAGCGCGGAATCGTGGTCCTGCCGTGCGCATTCCATGCGTTCGAGGCGGGTCTGCTTCACCTCATCCCACAGGAGATGACCGTTCTCGGTGTGGGCCTGCAGCCATTGCAGCGCCGCTGCGTCGTCCTCTCCATACGCGGCCAGTGCCCGCAGCATGTCCCCGAAGCGCTGAAGGCTGGGCGCAACCGGCGTGGCATCCCACCGGCCCGCGCCATGCGGTGCATAGTAGACGGGGAAGCCCAGTGCCTCCTCTTCCAGGTCGATGAAGAACGGATCATCGAACCCATTGAGCGCGACCACATGCCAGCCTGGCTGCCAGGCGCCCTCCTGGGTGCCGGTCAGGCTCTCGCCAGTGATGCCGTGCGACCGGAAGCCCGACTGCAGGCTTTCCCAGCGATCAGCCTGTGGATAGTGCATGGGCAAGGCCATGTCGCCGGTCTGGACGGCCGCGACCCACAATGCGAGCACGGCGGGCGGAGGAGAGGGCACTCGATGGCTCCTTTGCGGGTGGCTTGTGAGATAGTCGCACCCTTGCTTCAGGAACACGAGTGAGCTGCCATGGATTTTGTCCGATTCATCGAGGTGATGCAGGGCGTGTACGCCGATGCCGGTGCGACGCTTGAACTGAATGCGCCCGCGACCGAGCAGCAGATCGCGGCGGCGGAGCACGAGCTGGGATTCGCCATCGATCCGGCGCTCAAGGCGGCATGGCGCATTGCCAATGGCGCCCCAAGCTGGACGCCGTTGTTCGCGCGTCCCGACTTCTATACGGGATTCGACTTCCTGCCGATCGAGGAGGCCCTCCGGCAGCGGCGCAACATGCGCGAGCGTGCCCCGCGCTATGCGGGCTACGACGAGGAGCAGCCGCGCGATGCCCGGTTGCGCGAGGGCTGGTTCCAGGACGGCTGGCTGCCGTTCGCGGGCTTTTCCGCGCCGGTGATGATGCTGATCTCGGATGCATCCCCTGCAGCGTCGGGCCGGTCGGGGCAGATCATTGCGTTCGTGCACGATCCCGACCAGATGACGTTCGTGAGCCAGGATTTCCCGAACCTGCTCGCCGTTTCGGCCACGCAGATCGCGGCCGAGCCGCAGGAATACATCGAGGAGGATTGACCGCGGGGGCCTATCGGATCAGCAGAACCGGCACGCTGCACTGCGCCAGCACCTTGGTGCTGACCGAGCCCATCACCAGCTTGTTGAGCGCGCTCACGCCTTGGGTGCCCATGATGATCAGGTCGTAGCCGCCGGTCTCGGCGATCTTCGCGATGGTGTCGCCCGCATGGCCTGTCTTGGCCAGGGATGTCACCTGCAGGCCGTGCTTCTTGAGGAATTTCATGACCGGTGCCAGCACCTTCTCGCCTTCGTCGGCGTAGTACTGGTCCACCATGGCCTTGCCGAGGGCCTTGCGTGCGCGCGCCGGAACTTCGGGGCACACGGTGAGCGCCGTGTATTCCAGCGTGTCGCTCATCATGGCGTCATGGGTGACCAGATAGGTCAGCATCTTCTTGGTGTAGGCGCTTCCGTCAACTGCGAGCAAGACTTTCATCGACAATCTCCAAAGGTATGAGTGCTGTCAGGTTACGGTCCGACAAGCGTCAGGGGCTTGACTTGGGTCAACTTGGCTGTCGGTTGAGAGATCTCAATCTACACTGGTTTCGGTCCTGAGGCATATCAAACCTCTACGCAGAATGCGGGTTGGAACGTTTCCTGTTCCCCTTTGACGGCATATCCCAGCGGATTGGCCACCACGCGGCAGCGGTGCACGCTTGCGTCGGCCCGGGGCCCCGTGACCATATAGTCGCTCGGGGCATGCAGATGGCCATGCATCCACAGGTCCGCGTAGGGCAGCAGGTCATCCATCACATTGCAGAAGCCCGCGGTTCCCGGCACCAGGCCGTAGCGCGGATCGGCGCTCTTCAGGCTGGGGGCGAAATGCGTGATGACGACGGTCGGGCCTCCGGTGTGGGGTGCCGTGGTCAGCGCATCCTTCAGCCATGCCTGACAGGTCAGCGACTGCTCGCGCACCTGTTCGGCCAGAAAGGGCTCGCCGTGGCGCGTGCCCTGTGTCTTGCTGAGGTAGAAGTTGGCCGCGCGAAAGGCCTTTTCGCGCTTTTGCAGATAGCGCGCGGGATGGCTCACGGCATCGTCCTCGGCCAGCGCATCGAAGTCGCTCCACAGGGTGGTGCCGACGAAGCGGACGCCGTCCATCAACAGCGACTCGCGCTCGAGCCAGATCAGCCCGAGTTCATCGCAGGTACGCCGCAGGCGCGCGTGCGCCTCGTCGAAGTCCTGGTTGTCGTATTCATGGTTGCCCGGCACGAAGATCACCGGCGTCGGCCAGTGCGCGAACTGCGGCAGCGGCGAGAAGCGCTCCAGCCCGAAGTGGGTGCCGGCAAGCCGCGAGCCCCGCTGATAGGAGCCCACGTCGCCCGCCAGCACCAGCAGGTCGGCGCCCGCCGCGGGCGTGGGCTGGAACTGGGGATGGGTTTCCAGATGCAGGTCGGAGAGCAATTGGATCTTCATGGGCCTTGGGATTTCCTATTTCCTATTTCCTATTTCCTATTTCCGGTCCGTGGATGGCGGAGCGTCCTTTTTCATCAGGTGCGCCTGGTTCTGCAGGAGCATGGCCTGCTGGGGAGTGGTCTGGATCGCCGCGCGGGCGATGGCATCCCGCAGCCAGCGGTGCGCGGGATCGTGGGTGCGGTGGGGATGCCACATGGCATCCACGTGCACGGCGGGCAGCCGCATCGGCAGCGGTCGCCAGATCAGGTCGTCCGCGAGGCTCGCCACGCCGACAAAATGGCGCGGCAGCACGGTCAGCAGGTCGGAGTTGACCACCACGCGGCCGGCGGTGAAGAACTGGTTCACCGTGAGCACGATGCGCCGCTCGCGCTGCAGGCCCGACAGCGCCTCGTCGATGAAGCCGAAGGGCTTGCCCGAGAAACTGACCAGCAGGTGCCGTGCCGCGCAATAGGCATCGAGCGTGAGCGGTGCGTCGGCCAGAGGGTGGCCGCGCCGCATTACGCAGACATATTCGCCGTCATAAAGGCGCAGGCTCTCGTGTGTCATCACGTTGTCGGACTGGGCCTGCGCCGTGATGTCGGAGATGACGGCGGGAAAGTACCCCACGGCGAGGTCGGCGCTGGCATCGTCGAGCAGGCTGCGCGGATCGCGCGTGGTCAGCGGAAGAATGCGCAGCGACACGCCCGGTGCCTCGCGCTCGGTGATCCCGACCAGCGGTGGCAGCAGCGTGGCGCTCGTCGCATCGGCCATGGCCAGCACGAAGGTCGAGCGCGCGGTGCCCGGCTCGAAGCTGTTGGGGGCCAGCGTCTCCTGCAGCCGTGCGAGCGACTGGCGCACCACCGGCCAGATCGCCAGTGCACGCGGCGTGGGCTCCACGCCGTGGCCCTTGCGCACCAGCAGTTCGTCATCGAGCAGTTCGCGCAGGCGGCGCAGCGCGTTGCTGACAGCGGGCTGGGTGATGGACAGGTTGTTGGCCGCGCGCGTCAGATTGCGTTCCGCCATGACCTCGTCGAACACACGCAGCAGATTCAGGTCCAGAGACCGGAAGTTGAACGGGGCGTGCGAAGGGGAGGATGGAGGGACGGAGGGCACGCTCAATCATCACCGCAATGAATGACTGAGATTCAACATATAAATTGGAAAAGCACTAGGGAAAACCCTATGATATGGACTCTGCAGGGGAAATCAGCTCTGCAGGCACCAAAGGTTTACATCATGACAAGCTTTGTACGTACAGACGCCATTACCAACCACGCAGGTGTGGAGCGCGTGCGGCGCGCAGCAGATCACCTGGGCACATCCTCCACCGGACTGTTCGCCTTCGTCGCCAACTTCGCCAAGTCCTGGACCGAGGCACGTCGCCGCGCCCGCGAAGAAGAACGCCACTATAACCGCGCCCTGCGCGAGGCCCGCCTGATCGCGGACCTGAGCCGTGCCATGAACGGCCTGGCGGTCGACAACATCCGCCGTTACGACTGATCCGGGCGGCCGGGCCGTCCACCAGCGAAAGGCACCTATCGAGGTGCCTTTTTTGTCGGCGGGTGGATAGGGACGGGCACCAGGGCCGTGCGTCGGCTGTGGAACCCGGGTATGCAGAATCCTTAGAATGCAGTGCATCCTCAGTTGAAGAAATACCAATGCCCACCATCGCTGCCAAGATCCAGTCGCTGATATCCGAGCAAATCATCAGTGGCCATTTCAGGCCAGGCACACGGCTGGATGAGCGCGAGCTTGCGCAGCAGTTCAATGTGTCCCGCACTCCGGTGCGCGAGGCACTGCGCCAGCTGGCGGCGCGTGGCCTGACGCAGCTGCTGCCGATGCGCGGCGTGGTGGTGTCCGAGATCAGCGTGAAGGACCTCACGGAAATCCTGCACGCCAACTGCGAGCTTGAGGCGATGTGCGCGCGCCTGGCGGCGGAATCCATGACCGCCATGGAAAAGACCGAGCTTCAGTACATCCACGAGCGCACCAACGAGTATGTGGCCGAAGGCAACCTGGACAAGTACCTCGATGCCAATCGCGAGCTGCACCGCCTGATCCTCGAAGGCGCGCACAACACGGTCATCGCCCGCATGGTGGGAGAAATCCGCGATCGCCTGAGCCCCTATCGCCAGTTCCATCCCGCCGAGACGGATCGCCTTGTCACCTCGCACGATGCGCACAAGGACATTGTTGACGCCATCGTCGGCGGCAACGGCGAGGCGGCCTACCTGGCCATGCGTGCTCACAACGCGCACCTGGGCAATGCGGCCCTGCGCGCGCTGCGCCAGGCCAAGGAGGCCGAAGGCGTCGAGGCCGCCCAGGAGGAGGCCGCCAGGCCCGCACGCAAACGCGTGGCTGCCAAGACACCGCGCGCAGCGGCCAATGCCGCACCGGGCGCCACGGCGAGCCCCGCCACGCCCCGCAGAGGTCGTCCCGCGAAGACCGCCGCCTCCGCAGCGGCCGCACCGCGCAAGCGCACTGCTGCTTAATTTTGAATTCCTAAATTGATTTTGGTATACCAAAATCAATGCTGAAGTAGAATTTGGTGCAATCCATCGCCTGGATTGCCGGCCTTGAGGGCGCCTGCGAGGTGGATTGCTCCCTTCATCGACCAACAAGGTGCTCCTGTGATGCCAGAGAATTTCAGCGTGGACACGCTGTTCAATCACGCCCGTTCACAGAACGGATTCCAGAACACGCCCGTGGCGGAGGACGTGCTGCGCCGCCTCTACGACCTCATGAAAATGGGCCCCACCAGCGCCAACTGCAGCCCGATGCGCGTCGTGTTCCTCACCACGGCAGAGGCACGCGCACGCCTCACGCCGGCGCTCAGTCCGGGCAATGTCGCAAAGACCGCATCCGCACCGGTGACGGCATTGCTGGCCTGGGACACGCGGTTCCACGCCCACGCGGAGCGCCTTTTCCCGCACAACCCCCAGCTCTATCGCACGTTCGCTGACAACGCCGTGCATGCGGATCGCACGGCATTTCGCAACGCCACGCTGCAGGCGGGCTACTTCCTGCTGGCGGCCAGGGCGGTGGGCCTGGACTGCGGGCCGATGTCCGGCTTCGACGAGGCCCTGGTGAACGAGACGTTCTTCCCTGACGGCAGATACCGCATCAACTTCCTGTGCAACCTCGGCCACGGAGACCCGTCGAAGCTGTTCGCGAGGTTGCCGCGACTCGATTTCAACGAAGCCTGCCGGGTGCTTTGAAGACGTGGGCGGGGTACGTGAAACGGAGAGTTTCATCCCTCATGGTGAGCTCTCTTGATATTTTGTATTTTCTTATGTATTCTTGGTATACCAAAAAATAAACCAAGGAAGACAAGACATGTACCGAGCCATCGCCGCTGCGGCCGCAGCAACCCTTGCGCTGTGTGTCGCCACCGCAGCCTCCGCGCAGGGCAACTGGCCCAGCAAGCCCATCACCATCGTCGTGCCGTTCGGCGCGGGTGGAAACACCGACGTGATCGCGCGCCTGACCGCCACGCATCTCACCAAGGCTCTCGGCACTTCCGTGATCGTGGACAACAAGCCCGGAGCCTCGGGCCTGATCGCGGCACGCCAGGTGCTGGGTCAGCCGGCCGATGGCCACACCCTGTTCATGGCGACGGCCACGCAGGTGGTGACGGCCCCCTTCGTGAACGCCAGCTTCAACATCGATCCGCTCAAGGAGTTCGCGCCCGTCGCCAACATCGGCGCGAACGCGTTCGTGATCACCACGCGTGCTTCGCTGCCCGCGAAGACCCTGGGTGAATTCGTCGACCTGGCGAAGAAGGAGCCCGGCAAGATCACCTACGGCAGCGGCGGCGCGGGAGCCCTCACGCAACTGTCGGCCTACATGTTCGCGAGGCGCGCCGGGCTGGACATGACGCACGTGCCCTACAAGGGCGGGGCGGCGGTGATCACGGATCTGATCGGCGGGCAGATCGACATGTACTCTGCCAGCCCGTCGGAAGTGATTCCGCAGATGGGCACCGGCAAGCTTCGCCTGCTCGCGATCTCCAGTCCCACGCGCCTGAAGGAGCTGCCGAACGTCCCGACCATCGCCGAGACCTATCCCGGCTACGAGGTCAGCACCTGGAACGGCCTGGTGGCGCGGGCCGGCACGCCTCCGGAGATCCTGGATCGCATCGCAGCCGAGGTCGCGAAGATGAAGGACGACCCCGGCATCAGCAAGAAGCTGGAGGACATGGGCGTGGTGCCAGTGTTTGCGACGCGCGCGGCCTTCGGTGTGCAGATCCAGCGCGAGGTCGACATGTGGGGCAAGGCCCTGAAGAACTCCGGCATCCGTACCGATTGATTCACGGGTTCACTGCCTAATTAATTAACTGATTGAACATGGATTGCCCGGTCGACCGATCGGGCACAGAGAAAGCAAGGAAGAGACATGCAATGGTTTGGAATCGCCGCCTACGCGGCCAAGATCAACGGAATCACGGGCGAGCGCCTGGGCCTGGTGATCGACGAGAAGGTCTATGACGCGCACGATGCGGTGAAGGCCGCCGCTGTCGGCAACACGGCAGCGCTGCCCGCGGACCTTGGCACGCTGCTCGCCGCTTGGGAGCGTTCGGGCGACGTGCTCGGCATGCTGGAAGCCGCCGGGCAGGCGATCCGCAGCGGTGCGGTCAAGCTGCCCGTGCAGGACGGCGCGCTGGGCATTCCCTATGCGCCGACGCGCATCTTCGCCACCGCGTCGAACTACTATGAGCACGCCGCGGAGATGGGCACCAAGCTGGCCGCGCGCAGCGAAAGCACGCCCTATATCTTCATCAAGGCCGACAGCAGCATCACCGCCACCAAGACGGCCGTGGTGATGCCATCGAACACCATGAAGCTCGACTGGGAAGTGGAGCTTGCGGTCATCATCGGCAAGGGCGGCCGCAACATCAGCGCCGCCAACGCGTACGAGCACATCGCGGGCTACACCGTCATCAACGATGTCAGCGCGCGCGATCTCACGCGCCGCTCCGACTATCCGTTCTCGCACGACTGGTTCCGTGGCAAGAGCTTCGACACCTTTGCGCCCATCGGCCCATGGTTCGTGCCACGCGACTGCCTGGGCGATCCCATGCAGCTGCGCATGCGCCTCACCGTGAACGGCGAGAGCATGCAGGATGCATCGACCGAAGGCATGATCTTCAATATCGCGGAGCAGATCGAGTACCTGTCGAGCATTCTCACGCTGCGTCCGGGCGACATGATCGCCACGGGCACGCCCACGGGCGTCGGCATGGGCAAGGGCGTGTTCCTCAAGCCGGGCGATCTGATGGTCGCATCGGTCGACGGCATCGGCTCCATCGAGAACCACGTCGTCGCGGCGTCGGCCTGACCGATGGATTGATTGATTGACTGTGCGAATGAACATTTCCGGAGAAACGAGATGACAACCAGCAAGCTCAAGCCCCGCCGCCTCGGCCACATGGTGCTCATGGTGCGCGACATCCAGAAGTCCGCGAAGTTCTACACCGAGGTGATGGGGCTGGAGGTGTCGGACTGGATCGGCGAGAACATGGTCTTCCTGCGTGCGGGAGTCGATCACCACGATCTGGCCCTTGCCCAGCTGCCCGACAAGGATTCGCCCGACTACAACGATCTGCCGCGCTATTCGCGTCCGGGGCTCGAGCACTTCTCCTATCTGATCGATAGCGAGGAGGAGATGGAGCGCTCCGTCAAGGTGCTGCAGGAGCACGGCGTGGAGATCGTGCGTGGCATCGGTCGCCATGGTCCGGGCAACAACCTGTTCCTGGTGTTCAAGGATCCCGATGGCAACAATGTCGAGGTGTACTGCGAGATGACGCAGATACCGCAGGATGGCAGGCATCAGGCGGAGGTGTGGGAGCGGAATCTGGAGAGCTTCGATCAGTATCGGCTCGAGCGGTTCGTGGTGCCGCCGCCTGCGCATCTGGTGGAGTCCAAGACGCGGGAAAAGCAGTAGTTTTTGATGGGATTCTTTGGGGGGCCTTTGTGGCCCTTTTTAGTTTTTTTGTGTTTGCTGCGGGGTTGCTTGCAGAGGCCGGGAGTGCCCCCGGCCTCCACCCTCAACCCCACCAACCGACTTCCTGACCACCAAGGCAGAACCCGCCGTACCCGTGCCCCGTGCCCGCCCCTTGGAGATAGGAGCAGGCGACGAGCATCCAGCCTGATCAGCCCACCTTGTACCGAGGCTCACGCCCGGCGAGGGCGTCCTCGATGCTTTGCAGCAGCACGTCGGTCTGCGCCTGTTGCGCGGCCGGCGAGCGGCCCGCCATGTGCGGTGTGATCAGCACGTTGTCCCTTTGCGCGAGGGCATCGGGCACCCGGGGCTCGTCCTCCAGCACGTCCAGGCCCGCGCCGGCGATCACGCCGTGTTCGAGCGCTTGCACAAGATCGTCGGTGTTCACCACGCTGCCGCGTGCCACGTTGATCACGTAGCCCAGGGAGCCCAGCGCTCTCAGCACGTTGGCGTTGATGAGGTGATGCGTTGCCGGTCCGCCGGGGCAGGCGGCGACGAGGAAGTCGGACTGTTGTGCGAGGGCCTGCAGGTCGGGTTCGTGGATGTAGTGCCGCAGGTCGCTTCGCGGGTTGCGCGTGCAGTAGGCCACGCGCATGCCGAAGGCCTCGCAGCGGCGTGCGATGCCCTGGCCGATGCGGCCCATGCCGATGATGCCCACCGCGGCGCCGCTGAGGGTGGGGCGCGCGGCGCGCGAGGATTCCCAGCGGCCCGCGCGCACCGCTGTGGTGAGCGTGCCGTAGCCGCGGCTCAGTGCGAGCATGAAGCCCAGCGCATGGTCGGCCACGGTTTCGTCGTTGGTGCCGGGGGCATTCGTCACCGTCACCCCCTGCGCCGCGGCCGCCTGCAGGTCGATGTTCTCGTGGCCGACGCCGAATGCGCTCACCACGCGCAACGCGGGCATACGGGCCATCCATTCGCCGGAGAGGCCGGTCGTGCCGTTGGTGACGACGGCTGCAATCTTCTCGAATGGAATGCTGCCGGCGTCCGTGGCGGTGAGGTCTCGCAGCCCTCGAGGGGCCTCGTGCAGCGCGTGGCGTGCAGAGAGCGCCTCGCGGGTCACGGCGGGGATGGGGATCAGCGACAGCACGTGCCGTGGGACATCGGCCGTCGCAAGGCGGTTCTCGCTCACGCCTGGTTCTCGACGGGCTCGACTTCCTTGACCGCACCCTTCCAGCCCGATTCGGTGATATCGAACACGATGCCGTCGGGCGTGCGGTACTTCACTTCATAGAACACGTTGGGATCGGTTTCCTTGCGGCCCGTGAGATAGGTTCCACCGGCGGCGAGCACCTTCTTCTCGGCTTCCTCCAGGTTGTCCACCCACATGCCGAAGTGGATCACGCCCCGCACGTCCTTGAGCTTTTCGTAGCCGGGCACGGTCTCGTCCTTGAAGTTCAGCAGGGCGACGTTCATCACGCCGTCCGTCATGTACCAGCCGCGCATTGCACGGCCTGCGCGCGTCATGCCGAAAGCCTGTTCGAAGAATTGTGCAGCGGCCTCGGGGTCGCTGACCGAAAGTGCAATGTGCCTGAGTTTTTCCATACCAGAGTCTCCTAGCTAGTGTATTGGTGGGCAAATTATATCGATGAAATCATTATTTGGTATACCAAAGAATGAATGTGTATAATTTTTGGCATGAGTCATTCATCCCAACCATTCGGCTCGCTCGACGCCGACCAGCAGGCGCTGCTGGACGAAGCGGGCGCGATCTGGGCCAGCAACATCAATGCGCACCGCGATCTGGTGGTGAAGACCTATTCACCGCTGGTGCTGCGCACGGACAACGGTGGCATCGAAGTGGAGCGCGACATCCGCTACGGAGAAGCCGAGCGCCAGCGGCTCGATGTCTACAGCAGGGCCGAATGGCGCGGGCCGCAGGCCGCGCCGCGCGACGTGCTGATGTTCTTTCACGGCGGAGCCTTCATCCGCGGCAACAAGAGTGCCAATGGCGCCATCTACGACAACGTCACCTACTGGTTCGCACACCGCGGCTGCGTGGCCGTGAATGTGGAATACCGGCTGGCGGGCGATGCACCCTACCCGGGCGGCGCGGACGACGTGATCGCCGCCGTGCGCTGGGTGCAGCGGCACATCGCTGCCCATGGCGGGAATCCCGCGCGCATCTTCCTCATGGGCCATTCGGCCGGTGGATCGCATGTGGCCAGCGCGTTGTTCGATCCCGCGGTGAGCGACAGGCTCTCGGAGCAGGACATCCGCGGCGCCATGCTGATCAGCGCGCGCCTGACGGCCGATGTGCTGCCCGACAACCCCAATGCCAACGGCGTGCGCGCCTACTTTGGCGACGACGAGTCGCTGTATGTGCAGCGCTCGCCGTCGACCCATGTGGGCTGCAGCAACGTTCCCGTGCTGGTGGCCGTGGCGGAGCACGAGAACACGCATCTGGACCGCTATGGCCGGGAGTTCTTCGAGGCCGCGCAGCGGCCGCCTCGCGATGCGCTCTCGCGCTTTGTCGCGCTGCCGCGGCACAACCACACGTCGATCGTCGCGCACTTCAACAGCGGCGAGGAGACGCTGGGCCCCGAACTCATCGCGTTCATGCGCGATGCCTGAACGCGGCCTCCCGATATTTCAACGACCAGGAGACAGACACATGACCGACATCGCACAGCGCAGCCCCCAGGTCTTCGCGCCCGCGCTCACGCCCTTCAACGCCGACCTCTCGGTCAACTCCGAGGCCTTCATCGGCTTCTGTCGCTGGCTGGTTTCGCAAGGCGCGGGGCTGGCCGTCTTCGGCACCAACAGCGAGGCCAACTCGCTCGCGCTCGAGGAAAAGATCGCATTGCTGGAGAGGCTCGCGGAAGCGGGCATCCCCGCAGACCGCATGATTCCCGGAACGGGCCTGTGCGCCTTGCCGGAGGCGATTGCGCTGACGCGTGCCGCCGTGGCGCTGGGCTGTGCGGGCACGCTCACGCTGCCGCCGTTCTACTTCAAGCCGGCTTCGGACGACGGGCTTTTCGCCTACTACGCGCAGATCATCGAGGCCGTGGGATCCGATCGCCTCAAGCTGTACCTCTATCACATCCCGCAGTTCACGGGCGTGCCCATCACCTGTGCGCTGATCGAGCGGCTGATCACCGCCTATCCGAAGACTGTCGTCGGCATCAAGGACAGTTCGGGCAATTGGGAGAACACCGAACGCATGCTGCGCGAGTTCCCGGGCTTCGAGGTCTATCCGGCCTCCGAGGCGCTGCTGGAGAAAGCGCTGCCGCTGGGGGCCGCGGGATGCATCTCCGCGACCGCCAACGTGCAGCCGAACACGATCGCGCGTGCGCTCAAGGCATGGGGTACGCCGGAGTTCGATGCGCTGCAGGCCGAGCTCAAGGTGGTCCGCGGTATCTTCCAGGCGAAGCCGATGATTCCCGCCCTCAAGCACGTGGTGGCCAAGGCTTTCGGCGATGCCGGCTGGGATCATGTGCGCCCGCCCCTCGTGGCGGCGGATGCCTCCTGGGCCGAAGGCCTGATGGCGGAGCTCAGGGACGCCCGCTTCGACATGGGCGCGGGGCAATGAGCGACGCTCATTCGAGCACGCCTGCGCAGGCACTGCCCAGGCCGCTTGGCAACTATGCGCGCTGGCGAAGGCATGGCGACACCATCTACGTCGCGGGCGTGAGCGCGCGCATGCCCGACGGCGGCATCGACGGCGTGGTACGCACGGCGCAGGGCGAGGTGGCGTACGACGTGCCCGCGCAGACGCGCAGGGTGCTGCGGAACATCGAAGGCATTCTTCGCGAGGCCGGGGCCAGCCTGGCCGATTGCCTCGACCTGACGTGCTATCTCGTCGACCAGAAGGATTTCGCGGCGTTCAATGCGACATGGGCCGAATTCTTCGGCGAGCAGGAACCGCCGACGCGCACGACCGTGGTGGTCAGGGGACTCCCCCACCCGGACATGGCCGTCGAAATCAAGGCCATCGCCCGCGTGAACGGAAGCTGATCATCGCCGGTCCGCCGAGCGGGCGATCGATCAGGTCACCGTTCCGCGCTGGTGGAACTTCGGCTGGTCCCAGCTGTTGCTCTGCAGGATCTCCTTGAGCACCGCGACGGCGTTCCACACGTCCTCGAAGCCGATGTACAGCGGCGTGAAGCCGAAGCGCATGATGCTGGGCTCACGATAGTCGGGGATCACGCCGCGCTCGATCAGGGCCTGAACGACGGCGAAGCCGTGGGGATGCTCGAAGCCGACCTGGCTGCCGCGGTACTTGGTGTCGAGCGGCGTGTTCAGCGTGAGTGGAAAGCCGGCGCACTCCTGGTGCACCAGGTCGATGAACAGCGACGTCAGCTTGAGCGACTTCTCGCGCAGCTCCTCCATGTTGGTGTCGGCGAAGGTGTCGAGGCCATTCTCCACCAGCGCCAGCGAGGTGATGGCCTGCGTGCCGCACAGGTAGCGTTTCACGCCCTGGTGCGGGTCGTACTGCGATTCCATGGCGAACGGGCGGGCATGGCCCCACCAGCCCGACAGCGGCTGCCAGAAGCTTTCCTGGTGCCGTGGATGGACCCACAGGAAGGCGGGCGAACCCGGGCCGCCGTTCAGGTACTTGTAGGTGCAGCCCACGGCGTAGTCGGCGTTCGCGCCGTTCAGGTCGATGGGCACGGCGCCGGCGGAGTGGCACAGGTCCCAGACGGTCACGGCACCCACCTTGTGCACCTTGGCGGTGATGTCGGCCATGTCGTACATGTAGCCGGTCTGGTAGTTCACATGGGTGAGCAGCACCACGGCGACGTCCTCGGTCAGCGCGGCCTCGAGGCCCTCGACGCCGTCGACCAGCCGGAGCTCATAGTCGGCGCTGCCCAGCGAACTGAGCAGGTCCATCAGGCCCTGGGTGATGTACAGGTCGGTCGGGAAGTTGTTGCGCTCGGAGACGATCACGCGGCGCTGGGGTGCCTTGTCCTTCTGCAGGCGCAGCGCGGCGGCCATCACCTTGAACAGGTTGGTGGAGGTGGTGTCGGTCACGACGACTTCGTTGTCGTTGCCGCCCACCAGGCGCGCCAGCTTGTTGCCCAGCTTGCGCGGCATGTCGAACCAGCCGGCCGTGTTCCAGCTGCGGATCAGGCCCACGCCCCATTCCTGCGTGATGACGTCCTGCGCGCGCCGGGCCGAGGACCTGGGCATGGCGCCCAGCGAGTTGCCGTCGAGATAGATCACGTCCGCGGGAAGGTCGAACTGGTCGCGCAGTTTCGCCAGCGGGTCGCTCGCGTCCATGGCGCGGCAGTCGGCGAGGGTCAGTGTCTTGGATGTCATGAAGAGTCCTGTCGAGAAGAGATCCGCTGGAGGGCCGGATGGGGGCACTCCAGGAGATGGGAAACGGTGTTGAAGGGTGTCTGTGGTCCGGCAGCGTGCACCTGGTCGATGCACGCGTGCCGTTCCTCAGCCGGCCGGGCGTTCGCGCATGCTCTCGCGGCCAGGGGCGCTGCCGCGCCTGCGGCCCCCGCGCAGCGAAGGCAGGCCCAGCATGAACAGCACGAACAGGCCGGTGGCCAGTTTCAGGTCGGGCGGCGGCATGTTGGCAGCCAGGCACAGCGAGATCAGCTGATAGTAGATCAGCGCGCCGACGATGGGCGCGAGAAGCTGGCGGAACACCGTCTGGTTGCCGATGATCGCCTCGCCGATCATGAGCGCCGCAAGGCCGTTGATCAGCACGCCCAGGCCCATGTTGATGTCGCCGAAGCCCTGCGATTGCACCATCAGCGCACCGGCCATGGCCGAGAAGCCGCCCGCGATGCCGATGCCCACGATGGTGGCGGTCCACACGTTGATGCCCTGGGCCTCCGACATGTCGGGGTTGGCGCCGACGGCGCGCATGGCCGTGCCCTTCTCGGTCTTGAAGAAATAGTTGAACGCGACGAAGGCCACGGCCAGCAGCGCGCCGACGATGGCGATCTTGTTCCACGGCGAGCCGGAGTCGGCCACCGGAATGATGTCCAGGATGCTGTCGCTGCCGAACAGCGAAATGTTGGAGCGGCCCATGATGCGCAGGTTGATGCTGTAGAGCATCGTGGTCATCAGGATACCGGCCAGCAGCGTGTGGATGCGAAAGCGCAGGTGGATGTAGGCGGTGCAGCAGCCCGCGATGAAGCCCGCGAGAATGGCGATCGCCACGGCGAGCCAGGGATTCATTCCCGCCATGATGAGCACGGTGCAGACGCAGCCGCCCAGCGGGAAGGCGCCTTCCGCCGTCATGTCGGGGAAGTTCAGCACGCGGAACGGCAGCATGATGCCCAGCACCACGAAGCCCATGATCAGGCTTTGCGCAATGGTGACGGGGATCAGCGCGTAGAACGTCGAGAAGGTGGTCTGGATGAATTCGGTCATGGTGGTCAGCTCGCCAGCAACATGCGGTCGCTCTTGGTGGAGAAGTGGGAGATCAGGTCGGGCACGGTGAGGCCCTTTTTCTCTTCGGGGCCGATCTCCAGTTTCACGCGGCCCGCGTCCACCATGAAGACGCGGTGGCCGAAGTCGATGGCGTGCTGCATGTTGTGCGTGACCATCAGCACGGTGAGCTGGAATGCCTCCACGGCCTTCACGGTGGCCGCCATCACGAGGTCGGCGGTGCGGGGGTCCAGCGCCGCCGTGTGCTCGTCCAGCAGCAGGAGCTGCGGCGACGTGCTCACGGCCATCACCAGCGACAGCGACTGGCGCTGGCCGCCCGAGAGCAGGTCGACGCGCGCGTCGAGCCGGTCCTCAAGGCCCAGGCCCAGCACCGAGAGGCGTTCCTTGTAGAGCGCGCGGCGGGCGGCCGTGAGGCCCGGGCGCAGCGTGCGCTTTTGCACGCGCAGCTCGGCCAGCAGCATGTTTTCCGCAATCGTCATGCTGGCGGCCGTGCCCTTCATCGGGTCCTGGAACACGCGGGTGATGCGCTGCGCACGCTTGTGCACGGGCAGGTCGGTGACGTCCTCGTGGCCCACCACCACCGAGCCCGAATCGAGTGCCAGCGCACCGCTGATGGCGTTCAGCATGGTGCTCTTGCCCGCGCCGTTGGTCCCGATGATGATGCCGAACTCGCCGGTGCCCAGCTTCAGGTTCAGGTCGTTGAGTGCGATCTTCTCATCGGGCTTGCCCCGATAGAAGACCTTGCGTGCGTTTCTTACTTCCAGCATGACTGTCCTGTTTCTTCGTAGTCCTGGCCGGGCGGGTGCGTCGTCGCCGCCACCCGGCCGGAATCACGTTGCTCTTGATCGTTGGCCAGCCGGCATCAATCCACGAAGCACTTGCAATCGGCGATGGCCGGTGGCGCGGTCATCTTGAAGGCCTTGAGCGCGGAGCGCGACACCACGGTTTCGTGGTCGGCCAGCGTGGGCTTCATCGGCGCGATGTTCTTGGGGTCCTCGCCCTTGAGGATGCGCGCGGCGAGCTTGCCGGCGTTCTCGCCGACCTTCTCGTAGCGCACCGCCACGGCGGCCACCACCAGGCCCTTGTGCACCGGCTCGGGGTCGGCCCCCATCAACGGCACGCCGATCTGGCGCGCCGCGGCGGACACGGCAGGCGTGGCGGGCTGCAGCAGGTTGGAGGTGGGGTTGTAGAGCACGTCCACCTTGCCCTTGAGCGAGGTGATGCGTTGCTGGATGTCGTTGGCGTTGTCCACGCCCACCGAGACGATCTTGTAGTCGTTGCCCGCGCCGACCTGCTTGACCTTCTCGAGCAGCGCGACGTCGTTGGCCTCGCCGGGGTTGTAGGGCATGCCGAAGTTCTTGGAATTGGGCACCAGCTTGTGCGCGAACTGCATCACGGCGCCCATGTCCTGCAGGTCGGACGAGCCGGTGATGCCGTTGTCACCCTTGTCCCACGACGGTGTGAGCTTGGCGGCCACGGGATCGGTCACCACGCTGAACACGATGGGAATGCCCGAGTTCGCCAGCGCCTTCTTGGCCACCTGCGAGACCGGCGTGGTGATGGTCAGCATCAGCTTGGGCTTGCCGGCCTGCAGCTTGGCGATCATCTGCGGCAGCAGCGTGGCGTCGAAGTTGGTGTGGCTCAGTTCGTAGACCACGTCCTTGCCTTCCACGTAACCTTCCTTGGCCAGCTGCTTCTTGAAGCCGTCGACGGATTCGTTGAGCTGCGGGTGGTCGCCGAAGTTGGCGATGGCGATCTTGATGGGATCGGCCCAGACGCTGCCGCTGAAGGCCGTGACCAGGGCGCCGGCGATCAGGGCCTTGTTGAAGGTGGCGCGGGAGGTTCGAGTCATGCTTGTCTCCTGTGTTGCCCGGGTTCGAGGTGGCGGGCTATTAGGGTTGGATGGGAGGAACGTGCAATGCAAAAATAATATATAGTTTGCGGCATCGGATATTAAGTTACATACCAGATATATATCTTGGTATTTACCCTCGGATGAAAGGTATGCCAATGGCGACGACCCATGAAGGAGATTCCAAGACCGACGCGGCCTATCAGCTGCTGCGCCGCGAAATCCTGGCCGCCAGATTGCCTGCCGACACGGCGCTGCGCCCCACCGCGCTCAAGGCCACCTACGGGCTGAGCTGGACTCCGGTGCGCGAGGCGCTGGCGCGGCTGGAGGCGGAGCGCCTGGTGGTCTACCGGCGCAATCGCGGATTCGCCGTCGCCCCAGTGTCGAGCGAGGAACTCGACGACCTGCAGCGCGCGCGCCAGGCCATCGAGTTGCCGCTGCTGAAGGAAGCCATAGAGAACGGCGATGCGGAATGGGAGGCCACGCTGGTGGCGGCGCACCATCGCCTGATCCGCTGCACCCTGCCGGTGGACGATCCCTCGGATGAAACCCTGAGCCAGTGGGAAAACCTGCATGCGGCCTTCCACCAGACGCTGCTGAGCGCGGCCGTCTCCAAGTGGCTGCTGCGCTTCCAGGCGCAGATCCATGAACAGCTGCAGCGCCACCACCGCGTGCTGGCGATCCTGCCGGTGTTCCGGAACAAGGAGGCCAACGCGCAGGAGGCATTCGATGCGCTGCGCAACGCGATGAGCCCGGAGCATCACACCGAGCTGCTGCAGGCCGTGCTGGACCGCGACGTGGACCGGGCGCTCATGCTGATGGCCGAGCACGCGGGTACGACCATGGACGTGTTCGAACGCACCAGCGCCGTGCAGGAGCAGCTTGCGCGGCGCAAGGAGACAACCGCCGCTCCGGCCGCCAGGCCTGCCGGAGGGAAGGCGGCAAAGGCCATGAAGGCCGCGACGAAAACACCCGCGCCGGCGGCGAAGAAGGTGGTGGCAGCCAGGCCGGCGACAGCTACCCCGGCGGCCCGCAGAAAGCGCGCCGCGTAAAGCGGCTGCGGCGGCCGCGACGAAGAAGAACATCGGACAGGAGACAGGCCCGTGAAGCCACAACGCAACCAGCCCCGGCGTCCCACAATGGCGGAGATGGCCGCCGCGCGCGAGCGCATCGCGCCCTACGTGCGCCGCACCCCGCTCATCGACCTGGGCCTGCCGCTCGCGGACCGGCGCGTCTTCGTCAAGCTGGAGACCCTGCAGCCCATCGGCGCGTTCAAGCTGCGCCCGGCGCTGTCCGCGCTGCTGGCGCGCGAACGGCACGCGCTGGCGCGGGGCGTGGCCGTCGCCAGCTCGGGCAACATGGCCTACGGCACGGCATGGGCCGCACGGCAGCTGGGGATTCCGATGGCGGCCTACATGATGGCCGATGCGCCTCTCACCAAGATCGAGGGGGTGCGCAGGCTCGGCGGCGACGTGCGCTTCATCACCGGCGAGACCTGGTGGGACTACATCACCGAGGAGGATGCGCCCGACGCGCCCGAGCTGCTGATCAACCCGGTCACCGACAACGGCGTGCTGGCAGGCAACGGCTCCATCGGCCTGGAGATCCTGGAAGACCTGCCGAGGCCCGACTGGGTGCTGACGCCGATCGGCGGCGGCAGCCTTGCCACCGGCATCGCATCGGCCATTCGCGCGCTGCAGCCGGGTGTGAAGGTGCTGGCGGTGGAGGGCGAGCATGCGGTGCCGGCCACCGCCGCGCTGGCCGCTGGCGGCGTGGTGCAGGTGGAAGCCCGCAACTCGTTCATCAAGAGCATCGGCGGCCCGTCGGTGGTGCCCGCGCTGTGGCCCATCGTGCGCGATCTGATCGATGGCACCAGCGTGGTCACGCTGGCGCAGGTGGTGGAGGCCATGCAGCTGCTGTTCGCCAAGGCCAAGGTGGTGGCGGAAGGGGCTGGCGCCGCCTCGCTGGCAGCGGCCCTGCACGATCCGCGCGTGAAGGGCGACGTGGTCTGCGTGATCTCGGGCGGCAACATCGATGCGGCGGACTATGTATCGGTCCTGAACGGACAGGTGCCTGTCGCGAGGTAATACGAGAGGACGCGAGACGATGCGAGGTGGTGCGGGGCCGGGCCGGCCCCGCCCACATGGCGCATGCGCGGAATCGGTTACGCTTGCATGCACCTGCCTTCCCACGCACATGCACGATCCTGAACTCCAATCCGGCCTGGCGCTCGCGCGGCGCCTGCGGCTCCAGCAACTGGCCATCTTCACCAAGGTGATCGAGTCCGGATCGGTGCTGGCGGCCTCGCGCGAGCTCGCGATGACGCAGCCCGCCATCAGCAAGTCGATCCAGGACCTCGAGCAGCAACTGGGCGTGACGTTGTTCGAGCGCAGCAAGAAGGGCATGGCCCTCACCGACGTGGGGCGGCAGTTCGAGCACCATGCCAAGCTCATGCTGTCCCAGCTGCGCTATCTCTCGGAAGACCTCGCTTCGTGGAAGTCCGGCACGGCGGGGCACCTGATCGTCGGCACGCTGATCGCCGCGTCGGCCACCATGCTGCCGAATGCGCTCGGCATGCTCCGGCGCATCGCCCCGCAGGTGGTGGTGACGGTGAAGGTGGGGGCAAACTCCACGCTCTATCCGATGCTGCTCAAGGGCGACGTGGACATCGTCCTGGGCATTCTTCCCGAGGATGCCAGCGTGTTCCTGCCCGACCGCCGGGGGCTGAGCTCGCTGCGCCACGTGCCGCTCTACGAGGAAGGGCTGAACGTGGTGGTGTCGGCCCAGCATCCGCTGGCCCGGCGGCGCAGGCCGGTGTCGCTGGCCGAGCTCCATGATCTGGAGTGGATCGTTCCCACGCGCGATTCGGCCACCTACCGCGCGGTGCTCAAGTTCTTTCGCGAACAGCAGCTGCCCATGCCCGAGCATGTGATCGAGTCGGTGTCCATCCTCACCAATCTCGAGCTGATCGTGCAGTGGAACATGGTCTGCATCATGCCGAGCTCGGTGGCGCGCCGCTTCGAGGCGCTGGGGCTGGTGAAGGTGCTCGCGTTCGACCACCTGAGCGAGGCCACGTCGATGGGATACACGATCCGCTCCGACCGTGAGCAGAGCGTCATCGTGCAGAGCTTCATCCGTGCGTTGCGCGAAGCATCTGCCCAGGAATGACAACACGGTGTTTGTATTCCTGCGGTTTATAACAACGCGCCTCGAATTCATTATCCAGGCCGACGTCCGCTGAATACAGTCTCCTCATCGGACCGCCCGGCGCAGCGCGGGAGTCCAAGGAGACAGACATGCGACAGATCGACCTGCAGCGCGCCTCGGACGAGGCGCCGTTCACCCGTTTTCACTGGATCGTGCTGATCTGGTGCGCACTGGCCATCGTGTTCGATGGCTACGACCTGGCCGTGGTGGGCATTGCCCTGCCATCGATCATGAAGGACATGGGGGTCGATGCCACGCAGGCCGGCTTCATGGCCAGCTCCGCGCTGTTCGGCATGATGTTCGGCAACGTCGTGTTCGGCGGCCTGTCGGATCGCTACGGACGCCGCCTGGTGATGTGCCTGTGCATCGCGATCTTCAGCCTGTTCACGGCGCTGGCGGGGCTGATGCGCGATCCCGTCTCGTTCAGCATGATGCGTTTCATCGCGGGCCTGGGCATCGGCGGCGTGATGCCGAACGTGATCGCGCAGATGACCGACTATTCGCCTTTGCGCATGCGCAGCACGCTGATCACGCTCACGTTCAGCGGCTACTCGGTAGGGGGCATGCTGGCGGCCATCCTCGGCAAGGGGCTGATAGAAACCTATGGCTGGCAGACGGTGTTCCTTGCGGCCGCCGCACCCGTGGTGCTGCTTCCGCTGATCTGGCTGCAGATGCCCGAGTCGCTGGGCTTCATGCTGCGCAAGGGGCAGACCGAACAGCTCAAGCGCGTGCTCACCCGCATGAACCCTGGCTACGCGCCCCGGGACGACGACCGGTTCGTGCTGTCGGGTGCGGCCGCGGGCGCCGCGGAGGAGGGTGCCGGCCGGCAGTCGGCCTTCGGCGAGCTGTTCTCGCAGGGGCGGGCCTTCAGCACGCTGATGTTCTGGCTGACCTGCTTCATGGCGCTGTTCATGGTGTATGCGCTCAACTCGTGGCTGACCAAGCTCATGGCGCAGGCCGGCTACAGCCTGGGCTCGGCGCTGACCTTCGTGCTGGTGCTCAATGTGGGCGCCACCGTGGGCGCCGTGTGCGCGGGCTGGGTGGCCGACCGCCTGCACATCAAGCTGGTGACCTTCCTGATGTTCGTGATGGCTGCCGTGGCGATCACGCTGATGGGCCACAGGCTGCCCACGCCCGCGCTGTTCCTGGTGGTGGCGATCGCGGGCGCCTGCACGATCGGAACGCAGACCATGACATGCGCCTACTGCAGCCAGTTCTATCCCACGACGGCGCGTTCGACGGGCGTCGGCATGATGCTCGGAGTGGGCCGGGTCGGTGCGATCCTGGCACCCATCGTGATCGGCATGATCGTGAACATGGACCTGCCGCTTGCCAGCAATTTCATGGCGATCGCGATCCCGGCCATCGTGGCGGCCTGCAGCATCCTGCTGGTGCAGCACGGCCGGTCCGACCTGGTGCGCAGCCGTATGGGCAGTGCCATGGGTTGAATCCCTGCATGTATTCCTTTCAGGAATATTTTGGCGAATCGAATTCATTATCCAGCCGCCCCCGCCCTGCCTAGACTGCAAGGCATCGGACCGTTTTCGTGGAGAGAAGAAACATGACGCAAGCCCCGCGCTTTGGCCTGCCCCGTACCCTGGCATCGCTGCGCAACTACGTGGACGGCCAGTTCGTCGAGACCGGCAAGACCTTCGACAACGTCAGCCCGCTCGACGGCACCCTGCTGGCCAAGGTGCATGAGGCCGACGCGGCGCTGGTGGACCGTGCCGTGAAGGCGGCGCGCAAGGCGCTGAACGGGCCCTGGGGCGCGATGAGCGTGCAGGAGCGCGCACAGCTGCTGTACAAGGTGGCCGATGTGATCGAGCGCCGTTTCGACGAGTTCGTCGCCGCCGAGGTGGCCGACACCGGCCGACCGATCGCGCAGGCGCGCGCCCTCGACATCTACCGCGGCATGGCCAATCTGCGCACGTTCGCGGACCTGGGCAAGGTCGCCAACGGCGAGTACTTCGAGACGCGCCTTGCCAACGGCCAGGACCTGATGAACTACACGGTGCGCAAACCGCTCGGCGTGGTCGCGAGCATCTGCCCATGGAACCTGCCGCTGCTGTCCATGACATGGAAGGCCGGCCCGGCCCTCATCTGCGGCAACACCATGGTCGTGAAGCCCTCGGAGGAGACGCCGTCGTCCGCCACGCTGCTGGCCGAGGCCTTCGACGAGGCCGGCGTGCCGCCCGGCGTCTTCAACCTGGTGCACGGCTTCGGCCCGGGCTCCGCGGGCGAGGCGATGACCCAGCACCCCGGCGTGGATGCCGTCACCTTCACCGGTGAATCGCGCACCGGTGCCGCCATCATGAAGGCCGTGGCCGATGGCGTGAAGGACATCTCGTTCGAGCTCGGCGGCAAGAACGGCGCCATCGTTTTCGAGGACTGCGATTTCGACAAGGCCGTGGACGGCATCGTCAAGTCGAGCTTCACCAATTCGGGCCAGGTGTGCCTGTGCTCCGAGCGCGTGTTCGTGCAGCGCTCGATCTTCGACCGGTTCGTCGCCGCGCTCAAGGCCCGGACGGAGGCGCTCTCCATCGGCTGGCCCGACGAGGAGGGCGTGTTCATGGGATCGCTGATTTCCCACGAGCACCGCGACAAGGTGCTGTCGTACTACCGCCTGGCGGTGGAGGAGGGCGCGACCGTGGTGACCGGGGGCGGCGTGCCGAAGTTCGGCGACGCGCGCGACAACGGCGCCTTCGTCCAGCCCACGATCTGGACCGGCCTTCCCGATACCGCGCGCTGCATGCGCGAGGAAGTTTTTGGCCCCGTCTGCCACCTGAGTCCGTTCGACACCGAGGAAGAAGTGATCGCCCGCGTGAACGACACGGCATACGGCCTTGCGGGTTGCGTGTGGACGACCAATCTCTCGCGCGCGCACCGTGTCTCGCGCCAGTTCCACGCGGGCATCGTGTGGATCAACACCTGGTTCTCGCGCGACCTGCGCACGCCGTTCGGCGGCTCCAAGCTCTCGGGCATCGGTCGTGAAGGAGGGCGCTACTCGCTCGACTTCTACTCCGAGACCACCAACATCTGCGTGGCGATCTGAGCATGATCGAGCGGATCACCGCCACCCGCGGGCCCCAGCCGCGTTTCCTGTATACGCCCTGTGTGAAAAGCGGCCCGATGGGCATCGTCTCGGGCATGGTCGCGCTGGACCCCGACAGCGGCACGCTGATCGATGGCGACGTGGCCGCGCAGACGCAGCGCATCTTCGACAACCTGCTCCTCGCGTTGCCCGAGTATGGCTTTGCCATGCAGGACCTGGTGCTCGCTCGCATCTACACCACGTGCATGGACCAGTTCCCGCGCATCAACGCGGTGTGGGAGAGACAGTTCGCCGACACCCCGCCGCCCGCGCGCACGTCGGTCGGCGTGAGCGCGCTGCCGCTCTCCGCACAGATCGAGATCGAATTCATGTTTCACCGAGGCTGACGCCTCCTGACGAGAACACTCCATGCCGACGAACGAACAACTCCAATCCATTGCCGACCGCCTGTGGAAGGCCGAGCAGAGCGGAACGCCGATCGCGCCGATCCGTGACGACATCGCGGCGCTGGGCGGCGACAGCATCGCGGCGGCCTATGCCGTGCAGCAGGACATCACCGCGCGCCGCCTGCGGCAGGGACACAGGCTCGTGGGGCGCAAGATCGGTCTCACATCCCGGGCGGTGCAGAAGCAGCTCGGAGTGGATTCACCCGACTTCGGCGCGCTGTTCGCCGAGATGGCCGTGGGCGACGGCGAGGAGATCGCCTGGAGCCGCCTCATGCAGCCCAAGGCCGAGGCCGAGATCTCGCTGGTGCTCGAGCGCGACCTCACGCACGAGCGCCACACGGTGGCCGACATCATGAGCGCCACGGCCTATGCGGTGGCGTCCATCGAGATCGTCGGCAGCCGCATCGCCAATTGGGACATCCGGCTGACGGACACTGTGGCCGACAACGCGTCCTCCTCGCTGTTCGTGATGGGAACGCGCCCCGTGCAGCTCGCAAGGCTGGACCTCGCCGCCTGCGGCATGCGCATGGACTGTCGCGGCGAGCCGGTGTCGGTGGGTGTCGGGGCGGCGTGCCTCGGCAATCCGCTGAATGCGGCCGTCTGGCTGGCCAACACCATGGTGCGCATGGGCACGCCGCTGCGTGCCGGTGATGTGGTGATGACGGGGGCGCTGGGGCCCATGGTCGTGGCCAGGCCGGGTGATGTGTTCACCGCGCAGATCGAGGGACTCGGCTCCGTGAGCGCCGTGTTCGGCAACCAGCAATGACAGTGGAGAGCCAGACCATGAGCAACCAGAAGATCGCGCAAGTGGCGCAGGTGCTGGACGACGCCGCGCGCCATGCGGCCGAGGTCGACCAGTTTGCAGCAGGCCATTTCACGCTGGAGGAGGCGTACCGCATCCAGCGCGCGTCGATAGAGCGGCGCGTGCAGCGCGGCGAGAGCATGGTGGGCATCAAGCTCGGCTTCACCAGTCGCGCCAAGATGATCCAGATGGGGGTGGACAGCCTGATCTGGGGCCTGCTCACCGATCGCATGGTGGAGGAGGAGGGCGCAGTGGTGGACCTTGCGCGCTACATCCATCCCCGCGTGGAGCCCGAGGTCTGCTTCGTCACGCGCCGCGTGATCGACGGGCCGCTCACGGCACTCGAGGCCGTGGACTATCTCGAGGCCGTCGCGCCCGCGATGGAGCTCATCGACTCGCGCTACCGCAACTTCAAGTTCACGCTCGAGGACGTGGTCGCGGACAACTGCTCGTCGGCCGGGCTGGTGGTGGGCCCGTGGTCGCGCAACTTCGATGCGCTGTCCCATGCCGGCGTGCGCATGCAGATCAATGGCCGGAATGTCCAGGTGGGCTCCACCGCGGCCATTCTGGGGCAGCCGCTACGCTCCATCGTGCAGGCCTCGCGGCTGTTGCACGATGCCGAAATGAGCCTGCCCGCCGGCTCGCTCATCATGGCCGGCGCCGCCACGGCCGCGGAGGCGCTGGCGCCCGGCGTGACCGTGGAATGCCACATCGGCAGCGGTGCCACGTCGCTCGGCTCGGTGATGTTCCACACGGCGGCCGCCTGACGCGGCCGGCAGCAGACACGGTACCGAAGGAGACCATGAAGATGTCCGACAACCAGATCAAGGCCACGGTGGTGCAGGGCAAGGCCACACCGCGCGGCAAGTTTCCGCACATCAAGCGGGCAGGCGATTTTCTCTATATCTCGGGCACGAGCTCGCGCCGCACGGACAACACGTTCGAGGGCGTGCAGGTTGATGCCATGGGCGTGACCAATCTCGACATCCGAGCGCAGACGCGTGCGGTGATCGAGAACATCCGCGACATCCTGAAGAGCGAGGGCGCGGACCTGGCCGACCTGGTGGAGTGCGGCGTGTTCCTTGTGAACATGAACGACTTTGGCGGCTACAACGAAGTCTGGGCGGAATACTTCGACTTCAGCGGCCCTACCCGTACCACGGTGGCAGTGCACCAGTTGCCGCACCCGCACCTGCTCATCGAGATCAAGGGCGTGGCCTATCGCCCGCTCGCCAAGTGAACCGCACTCCCAAGGAGACAGACACCATGCTCAAGTACGGACGCGCGCTCAACTTCAAGCGCTGGATCGACGAGAACGAGCACCTGCTCAAACCACCCGTGAACAATGCCCAGGTCTGGAAGGACGGCGACTTCCTGGTGACCGTGGTGGGCGGACCCAACGGCCGCTCTGACTTCCACGACGACCCCATCGAGGAGTTCTTCTACCAGTTCAAGGGCAACGCGCACCTGGTGATTCTCGACCGCGGGAAGTTCGAGCGCGTGGACCTGCGCGAGGGCGACATCTTCCTGCTGCCCAAGCATGTGCTGCACTCGCCCCAGCGCCCCGAGGCCGGCAGCCTGTGCCTTGTGGTGGAGCACACGCGCCGCCCCGAGGAACATGATGCTCTGCAATGGAACTGCGCTTGCTGCGGTCATCTCATCAAGCGCTACGAGTTCGGACTGCAGAGCATCGTGCTGGACCTGCCGCCGGTGTATGAACAGTTCTACGCCACCAGCGAGCAGGAGCGCACATGCGCCGGCTGCGGCACGGTGCATCCGGGACGCGGGTACCAGGAGTGGCACAGGCAGCTCGCGACCTCGAAGGTCAATACCGCCGCCGGGAACGCCGGAGGAGCCTCCGCATGATCGACATGCATTCGCATTTCTTCCCGCTGATCACACGGCAGGAAGCCGCTGCGGTCGATGCCGAGCTGGCACCGTGGATCGCAGTGGAGCCCGGCGCTGCCGAAGGCCAGATCATGGTGGGCGACAAGCCGTTTCGCCCCGTGTACGAGGCGCTGTGGGATCCGGATTTCCGCTTGAGGGAAATGGATGAACAGGGCATCAGCGTGCAGATCGTCTGCGCGACGCCGGTGATGTTCGGCTACTCGTGGGAGGCCGCGAAGGCCGCCGACTGGTCCGCACGGATGAACCAGAAGGCCGTGGAGTTCTGCGCGAAGCACCCCACGCGGTTCAAGCCGCTGGCCCAGGTGCCGCTGCAGGACCTGAAGCTCGCCTGCGACGAGGCATCGCGTGCCATGAAGGCGGGCTGTGTGGGCGTGCAGATCGGCAATCACGTCGGCGACAAGGACATGGACCATCCGGACATCGTCGACTTTCTGATCCACTGCGCCGAGAACGGCATCCCGATCCTCGAGCACCCGTGGGACATGATGGGAAGCCCCGGGCGCATGAAGAACTGGATGTTGCCGTGGCTCGTGACGATGGCAGCGGAGACGCAGCTGTCCATGATGTCGCTGATTCTCTCCGGCGCCTTCGAGCGCATTCCCGAATCGCTGAAGATCTGTTTTGCCCACGGCGGCGGAAGCTTTGCCTATCTGCTGGGCCGGGCCGACAACGCATGGAAGCACCGTGACATCGTGCGCAAGGACTGTCCGCGTCCGCCCTCGGAGTACGCACGCCGCATGTTCGTGGACTCGGCCGTGTTCGATCCAGGGGCGCTCAGGCTGCTGGTGGACGTGATGGGCACCGACAACATCATGCTGGGCTCCGACTATCCCTATCCACTCGGCGAGCAGCGCATCGGCCAGCTGGTGAAGGATGTTTCCTTCCTGGACGCGGCGCAGCGCGACGACATCCTCGAGCGCAACGCGCGCAAATTCTTCGGCCTCGACCCCGCCTGATCAGGCCCGAGGTTCGCACCGGCGGGGCCTTCCCTGCCGTGCGCCGACCCCGTGCCGGGCACCACCAGGTGCTCCGGCCTGCTTCGCCCCGTTCATTGCAATGATGGATTTCGACTTGGTATACCAAGTTGGGCTACCTTTCTTTTCCTGATTCATTGTGCCTCCAGGTGTGCCATGGAGCGTGCCGTCGCCGTGTGCTTGAACGCAGTCCGAATGAATGCCTCTGATGGCTCCTGGAACGCGGAAAAGTGCCTTGAAAAAAGCACTTTTCGGGGAGATATGACCTGCATGGGTACGTGCCATCCGATGCCGAAAAGAGACGCTACCCGGTGCGTTTGACATGGAATTTCATGCTCGTTTTCACGTAGATATTCTTCATTCCAACGATATCTGATTGCATGAAGAATATTTTGTTGGTATACCTAACACTGTTGATGTATTTTTTGATGGATTGATCGCCTGATCTGCCGTCTCACGCATCCGTAAGGAAGCCGGATGCGGCCCTCGCAAGAGGGTGAGCCGGACCATGGAAGACACATCGACACAGGTGAACGGAGTACAGGCATTGCGAGACATCCGGAGCATCGGAAGGCCGGACGGAAAGACGGAAAGACGGAAAGACGGAAAGACGGAACAACACAAGACAGGACAGGCTCCCGCGCGTTCCCCGACGTGCCGGACGAACAGAAAAATCATTCAACTGGAGACTTATCACACATGAAGACAAACAAGAGACTGGTGGCGGCCGCGGCTCTGCTGCTCGTGGGCGGCGCGGCATTCGCGCAATCGAAGGTGTCGCTCTCGGGCTTCGTCGACCTGAATCTGGAATACCTGAAGGATTCGGGCAAGAACGGTTCGCTCAAGCGCATCAGCAGCGGGGGGCTGAACAACTCGCGCTTCAACATCAGCGGCATCGAGGACCTGGGTGGCAACAGCCGCGCCTACTTCACCATCGAGCCGATGTTCTCGGCTGACACGGGCGAGATGAACTCCCAGTTCCGCCAATCGTTCGTCGGCCTGCGCGGCGACTGGGGCGATGTCACGATGGGTCGCCAGTTCACGCCGTCCTTCTGGGTGGCGGGATATGCCGATCCGAACTGGGCATCGGCCTACAGCATGGTCAACGCCATGCAGTTCTTCTACGCCTCGTACCGGGTCGACAATGCCCTGCAGTACAGGACACCGAACTTCGGGGGCCTGACGGGGCGCTTCATGTATGCCTTCGGCAAGGAAGACGGCTCGAAGGCCGGCCGCTTCATGAGCGCGGCGGCAGAGTACCGCAGCGGCCCGCTGTTCGTCGGCTTCGCCGCCGAGAAGATGTACCAGCGCGACGTCTTCAACAAGACGGAAATGCGCAGCGCGCGCGACAACTACCTGTCGGCCACCTACCGCATCGGCAGCGTCGAGCCCACCTTCGTCTTCCACACCTACGATGGCTACTATGCCTATCCGCCTTACGTCGGCTTCACCTCCAAGGGCTGGGACACGCAACTGGGCGTGCGCTGGAACATCACCGACCGCACGCGCGTGCATGCCAGCTACGTGCACCGCAAGGACGACAAGAACGTGGACATCGGCACGGCCGACGGCCTGACGCTGGGTGTGACGCATGGCCTGTCCAAGCGCACGGATGTCTACATCCTCGCATCGCACGTGAAGAACAAGAAGGACGTGGCGCTGGCCTACCCCGTGAGCTGGAGCGCCAGCCCCTCCGCGGGCCAGAGCCCGACAGGCATTGCCTTCGGCATCCGCCACGCGTTCTGATCGCGCGGCGCCCTCCAGCATTTTTTGCTTTCCAAGAGATTCACACCATGACATCGAGCATTCGCACACCCCGCACCCTCAGCAAGCCGGCGGCCGCCGCCCTGCTGCTGGCGGCACTCGGCGCAGCCGCCTTTGCGCAGGACAAGGCCGCTGCGCCTGCAGTGCCCGCGGCAGCCGTCGATCCCGACTTCGTGCCCGGCACCCCGGACATCAAGGATCCCTGGCTCGCCAAATGGCTGGCCGCCACGCCCGACCGCACGCCCAAGGACCTGAAGGCGGGTGTCGACTACGGCATGAACCCCAAGACCGGCGAGTTCGTCTGGCCCAAGGCCACGCCGGAAGTGCACAAGGGCCAGAAATTCCCCGGCATGCTGGACCACTGGGACAAGACCACGTTCACCAGGAACGTCAAGGTGCTGGCGTTCTATGAGGGCGTCGGCTCGCCCTTCCATGCCTGGAACAACATCATCGACTTCGACGGCAAGCGCTATCTGTACATCCACGACCGCGACTACCTGCGGATCATGGACGTGACCGATCCGGCGAACGCCAAGGTGGTGTTCTCCAAGGGCGCGGTCTGGGGTCCGAAGGGGCCGAGCGAGCGCTGGAACGCAGCGACCGTGACCGACTACCTGGGCGGCGCGACCATCGCCTGGAGCAAGAAGCTCAACAAGCCGGTGATGGTGGCCTCGTACGAGATCGGTCGCTATGGCCTGATGAACGAGAAGATGAAGGAGCCCGAGAAGGTGGCGGCGCAGCGCAGCTACAGCTCGCTCAAGGGTTTCAAGGTCTACGAGATGAATGGCCCGCTGCCGGGAGACTGGAAGCTGATCGCCACGCGCACCACCGACTACCAGCATCCCGATGCACCGATCGGGCAGCAGCAGGGCTCGGGCTCGCTCGACTCGCCCGAGTACTACGGCGGCAAGTACATGATCCTTGCGGCGGCGCCCAACGACAGCTATGCGCTTACCGAGTATCCGAACTATCTGTACTCGCCGGGCTACCAGGTCTGGGACATGTCGGATCCGGCCGATCCGAAGTTCGTCTCGCAGGTGACCGTGCCCGGCCAGGTGGTGGACGACAAGGACAGCATCTTCGCGTACCTGCAGAACCCGCGCGCCGGCAACCGCGCATCGTGGATGGGTGCGCGCATTCCGATGTTCCTGCCCAAGCCGCTCGAGGACGGCGGCAAGGTCGGCTTCGGCGCCATGGGCGGCCTGGGGCTGTGGTCGTTCGACATGAGCGATCCGGCCCATCCGAAGATCCTTGGCAACGTGAACACGCCGCCATCGTTTGCCGGCACCGAGTACGACAACGCCGACGTGAGCCAGTACGAGCGCACGGGCTATGTGTTCACCAGCGGCTATCCGATGAACCGCGACTGCTATGAGCCCTACAAGGACATCTTCGTGGTGAACGCGAAGGATCCGGCCCGGATGAAGGTGGCGACCACGCTGCCACGTCCCAAGCCACCGGAAGGCGCGCCCTACACCGACTTCTGCCAGCGCGGCGGCAACTTCGGGCCCAAGCGCTCCAATGCCATCGGGCAGCCTGGCGGCTGGCGCCAGAACATCATTCCGTATTCGTTCTACAACGCCGGCGTGCAGATGTTCGACGTGAGCAATCCGGCGGAGCCGAAGATCGCGGGCTACTTCGTGCCGCCGCTGGCGGACCAGACCCAGCTGCCAGGCTATACGCTGGGCAAGGGCGTGCTCGCGATGTACACGGAATACGACCGCAACATCATGTGGGCCTTCACCGAAAACGGCGCCTACGCACTGTCGTCGCCGCTGCTGGGCGAGCCCCTGACGGGCCTGCCGAAGAAGCCATGGCCCGCGCGCTGACGGGATGACATCGATGGTTCCACCGCTGCCGGCTCCGCAGGCAGTGGCGGAATGATGGGCTTGAGCCGCACCGACCTGGGTCGTGCGGCTCTTTTTTTGGGGCGAATGCCCTGGAAGAGGACGTAAATGAGGTGAAACCCCCAGACATTAGTGCCTTGATTTGTTATTGAATCCCAAATACTTGTTTGGTATACCAATAAGTTGTTTTGTGTTCTTTATTTCAAATCAAGGGAAAACATGAAAAAACTCACCACGAGCAGACGCGGCTGGCCGCGAGTGGCGGCGCTGTGCGCCGCGGCGCCGGCCCTGGCATGGGCGCAGGCAGGCGGCGGAGACTCCGTCACCATCTATGGTTTTCTGAAGGCCGACGTGGAGCATGTCCGGGCCAGCGGAGGGGGCGCTCCCTCGCTGTCGACCAACCGGCTGTCCAACAACCTGTCGGTGCTGGGGTTCCGTGCCAAGGAGGACCTGGGCGGCGGCACGTCGGTGTGGGCGCAGTTCGAGACCAATGCGCGGGTGGACAACGGCGAGGGCCCCTGGGGCGGCCGCAACACGGCCATCGGATTGTCGACCCGTGCGGGGCAGGTCGTCATGGGGCAGTGGGAGGCACCGCTGCGCTTTGTCTCGGTCTATGCGATCGACCCATTCACCGCGGGCATCTTTGCGTCCAATTCCATCATGGGCAATGGCTTTGCCACCGGTGCGAATGCCGTATCGCCGACCTCCTTCGATCGCCGGCAGCCCAATCTGCTGCAGTATTGGTCGCCCAACCTGAATGGCTTCGAATTTCGGCTGGCCTATGCCATGCCGGAGGAGCGTACCGCGGACAGGAACCCGAGCATGTTCGGCGGGCTGGTGACCTACAAGAACGGCCCCCTGTATGCGGCCTGGGGTTACGAGCAGCATCGCTCGTACTTCTACGGCGGCAGCAACGACGATGCGCACCGCATCGCTGCGGCCTACTCGTTCGGCGCCACCCGGCTGCGCGGCAGCTTCGAGCGCCTGAGCTACGAGCCCGAACGCGGCCAGAGCCTGACCCGCAACGCCTGGCAGATCGCCGTGACGCACCAGATCACGCCGCAGCATGAGGTGATGGCGTCGTACGTGCGTGCGCAATCGCCGCGCGGCAATACCACCAAGGCGCTGGGCGGCATCGGCATTCCGGGCACGGATGCGGATGCGAGCCAGGTGTCGCTGGGCTACGTGTACCGCATGTCCAAGCGCACCGACCTGTGGGCGGCCTATACGAAGATCACGAACGGCGCCACGTCGAACTACAACCTGTCGGCCAATTCGATCGCGGGCATGAAGCCGGGGCAGGATCCATCGGGCATCGGCCTGGGCATCACGCACAGGTTCTGACGACTGTACGGGGGTTGCGCAACGAGGCGCGCAGCCCCGGGGAGCGGCACGAGAGCGGATGGCCGGGGTCGGCTTGAGCGCTGCACCGACAGCACGGCCGTGCAGAACCTGTTATTTTCGAGTCCATGCCGATTCGTTCACCGCTCCGATCCCCGTCGCTCTGCGCTTTCCTTGCGGCCCTGGCCTGTGCCGGTGCTGCGCCCTGCCTTGCCGCAAAAACCGGCGCCTTCGAAGTGACCGAAACCAAGTCCGCCATCGGCAACCGGCCCGCCAAGCCCCCGCGCACCAAGAACCGCTGCTTCGAGAAGGAACAGGTGGACAAGGATGGATTCCTGTATCCCGACCAGTTGCTCTCCCAGCACTTCAAGCAGTGCCGCGTGCGCAGCAGCCAACTGGTGAACAAGAACCGCAAGGAGTGGTCCGTGCAATGCGGCGGCATGCTGACCGCAGAGGCTTACCAGGTCAACACGGGTGCCAACTTCCAGCTGCACATTGATGCCAGGTTGCTGGGCGGAGCCATGAAGCAGACGATCGATTATTCCGCCAAGGCGCTCAAGCGTGCCTGCACCGAAGACGACAGCCGGCTGGATTGAGTCTTTGGGGGTTCCCGGGTGTTCTGGGTTTTTATGGAATGCCGTGTCGAATGGGGTCGCGTGACGAATGGACGTTGAGCGTTTGCTGTGAGAGTCTTCGTTTGGAGGTGCTGATATGGCCCCTCATACTTTGTTGCAAAGGCTTGCCGTACCCAAAGTACTGTCTGCACCTTTGCGTCGCGTCTGAGGGGCCATCTCAGCATTGAGGTGGCCAGTTCATACGGGGCGCGCGCTGCTCAGGCTGTTGTTTGGAAAGCCTCTGCTTGTCCCGACAATGCGCGATGAACCATAAAAAAACCGCGCAGGGCATGCGCGGTTTTTGGAAGAGCCGGGTGGATTACGCGAACAGGCGCTTTTCCAGGGCTTGCTTGATCTCCAGCATTTCCTTGGGCAGCTTGTATGCCAGCTTGTCGAAGTGCTCGGTGTGCAGCTTCATCTCCTCGGTCCAGGCGGCCTTGTCGATGCTGGTCACGCTCTCGAACTGCTCGGGTGTGAAGTCCACGCCGGTCCAGTTGATTTCAGCGTAGGTCGGAGCCACGCCGAATGCGGTTTCCCGGCCTTCGGCCTTGCCTTCGATGCGATCGAGCATCCACTTCAGCACGCGCATGTTCTCGCCGTAGCCGGGCCAGACGAACTTGCCTTCGGCGTTCTTGCGGAACCAGTTGGTGGTGTAGATGCGGGGCAGGGGAGCCTGGCCGATCTTCTCGATCTTGGCGCCCATGTCCAGCCAATGCTGGAAGTACTCGGCCATGTTGTAGCCCATGAACGGCAGCATCGCGAACGGATCGCGGCGCACCACGCCCTGTGCGCCGAAGGCGGCAGCGGTGGTTTCGGAGCCCATGGTCGCGGCCATGTACACGCCTTCGTTCCAGTCGCGCGCCTCGGTGACCAGCGGCACGGTGGTGGAGCGGCGGCCGCCGAAGATGATGGCGTCGATCTTCACGCCCTTGGGGTCGTCCCAGGCGTCGTCGAGGGCCGGGTTATTGGTGGCGGCCACGGTGAAGCGGGCATTGGGGTGGGCGGCCTTGGCGCCGGTTTCCTTGGCGATCTGCGGCGTCCAGTCCTTGCCCTGCCAGTCGATCAGGTGATCGGGCAGCTTGCCGTCGTGGTCCTTTTCCATGCCTTCCCACCAGACGTCGCCGTCATCGGTCAGCGCGACGTTCGTGAAGATCACGTTCTTGTCCAGGCTGGCCATGCAGTTGGGGTTGGTATGGTAGTTCGTGCCCGGAGCCACACCGAAGTAGCCGGCCTCGGGGTTGATCGCGCGCAGGCTGCCGTCGGCCTGGGGCTTGATCCAGGCAATGTCGTCGCCGATGGTCGTGACCTTCCAGCCGTCGAACGCGGCGGGAGGAACCAGCATCGAGAAATTGGTCTTGCCGCAGGCGCTCGGGAAAGCGGCTGCCACGTGCGACTTCTTGCCTTCGGGGTTGGTGACGCCCAGGATCAGCATGTGCTCGGCCAGCCAGCCCTGTTCGCGGCCCATGGTCGAGGCGATGCGCAGCGCCAGGCACTTCTTGCCCAGCAGCGCGTTGCCGCCGTAGCCCGAGCCGAACGACCAGATCTCGCGTGTTTCGGGATAGTGGACGATGTACTTGGTCTTGTTGCAGGGCCAGCTCGTGGTGTCCTTCTCGCCGGCCTGCAGAGGGGCGCCGATGGTGTGCACGCAGGGAACGAAGTCGCCGTCGGTGCCGATCACGTCGTACACGGCCTTGCCCATGCGCGTCATGATCTTCATGTTCACGGCCACGTAGGCGCTGTCGGAGAGCTCTACGCCCACATGGGCGATCGGCGAGCCCAGCGGGCCCATCGAGAACGGCACCACGTACATCGTGCGGCCGGCCATGCAGCCGTCGAACAGCGGGTTCAGCGTGGCGCGCATCTCGGCCGGATCCATCCAGTTGTTGGTGGGGCCGGCGTCTTCCTTGCGGGCGGAGCAGATGTAGGTGCGGTCTTCCACGCGCGCCACGTCGGAGGGGTCGGACCACGCGAGGTAGCTGCCTGGGCGCTTGGCGGGATTGAGCTTCTTGAAGGTGCCGGCGTCAACGAGCTGCTGGCACAGGGCCTCGTATTCCTGCTGCGAGCCGTCGCACCAGTGGATCTTCGCGGGCTTGCACAGGGCGGCCATCTCGGCGACCCAGGCGATCAGCTTGGCGTTCTTGACGTATGCGGGTGCCTGAATCTCCAGGCCTTGCATGGCGGGTGCGTTCATTGAAAAGCTTCCTAATGATGAAAAACGATTTTTTCAAAGGAAGCGCTGATTGCGCAGACCACTGCATCACCGGGCGGAGCGTCAAACAAGGCGCGTGTCCGAAAAGTCTGCTGAGCACTGCCTTTGAAAAAACGGCTTGTCGCTCCGTCGGCGGTGGCGCATGGTGTCTGGCGTTGGCGTTCAATCGCTCAAAAACATTGATGCGTGCGTCGGCTGGAATGTCGATTTTATGAACCCGTCTTCCATTTGTCTTGTTTTTCGTCAGGAAAACTATGCAAACGATGCATGAGGTTATGCGTTATGCTGTGGAGGTGATTTCTTTCCGGGCAAAAAAAAACCCCGGCCACAAGACCGGGGTTGGCGGGTGCCGGAGCGCGAGTCAGGCCATGTGCACGGCGATGAACGCCAGCAGGAACATCATCAGCGCGCCCACCACCGGCAGCACCACGGGAATGACGGGCACCACGGTTTCGGTGACGTCCTGCGCGTGGGCGGCCTCGACGTCGGCGCGGTTGGGGGCAATGTGGTCGTGATCGTGGGCCATGGGTGTCTCCTCGTGCAGTTCCGTGAAATGACGGTGATGGCGGCAGCGGGTCGGGCGCGAGCGCCTGCCTTGCCTGGTGGATAGCTATCCCGCGAGTTTAAGCCAATGGCGCGGATTTGGGCATCCGGTGGGGCGCGGTGGCGGGAAAGTCCCGAGGTCCGGCGCCCGGCGGCGCCTCCCCGCGGGATCACATCAGGTCGGCTTCCATTCCGGCGGCGCGCAGTTGCTCCAGCACCTGCTGCACATGTTCCCTGCCGCGGGTCTGCAGGACCAGTTCGATCTCCACGTTCTGCGCGGCCAGCAGGGTGAAGGCGCGCTGGTGGTGGACTTCATCGATGTTCGCTCCCGCCTGGGCGACGGTGGCGGTGATGCGCGCGAGTACGCCGGGAACGTCGCGGGCGCTGACCTTGATGCGCGCCAGGCGCCCCGAGCGCACCATGCCGCGCTCGATGATGGCGGCGAGCAGCAGCGGGTCGATGTTGCCGCCACTGAGCACCAGGCCCACTTTCTTGCCCTTGAAGCGCTCCGGATAGCGTAGCAGCGCCGCAAGGCCTGCCGCGCCTGCACCCTCGACCAGGGTCTTCTCGATTTCGAGCAGCATCAGCACGGCCTGCTCGATGTCGCCCTCCTGGACGATGAGCAGGTCATCCGCGAGGCGCGCGATGATTTCCTGGGTGATCCGGCCCGGGCTCGCCACGGCGATGCCCTCGGCGATCGTCGATGTGCCCTGTTCGTGGGTCGTGCCCTTGACCGCGTTCACCATCGACGGGAAGCGTGCGGTCTGCACGCCGATCAGCTCGATGGATGGCTTGAGGGCCTTGGCCGCCGTGGCCATGCCCGCGAGCAGGCCGCCGCCGCCGATGGCGATGACGAGGGTGTCCAGATCGGGCTGCTCGGCCAGCATCTCGAGGGCGATGGTGCCCTGCCCGGCGGCGATCTGCTCGTCGTCATAGGGGTGGACGAAGGTCAGCTTGCGCTCGTCGGCCAGCTGGTAGGCATGGGAGCGCGCTTCCTCGAGCGTGTCGCCGTGCAGCACCACTTCGGCGCCGAAGCCGCGCGTGCGCTCCACCTTCACGCCGGGCGTGAAGCGCGGCATGACGATCACGGCCTTCATGCCCAGGCGCTGCGCATGGTAGGCCACGCCCTGCGCATGGTTGCCCGCGCTCATCGCGATCACGCCATGCGCACGCTCCTCGGGCGAGAGCTGGCCGAGCTTGTTGCACGCGCCACGTTCCTTGAACGAGGCGGTGAACTGCAGGTTCTCGAACTTGAGAAACACCTGCGCGCCGACGATCTGCGAGAGCGTCTTGGATTCGACGCAGGGGGTGTCGAGCACCTGGCCGCCGAGGCGGCCGGCGGCGTCTTGGATGTCTTGGAGCTGAAGCATGATGGACGTGGATTGTGACGCAGCACGCCATGGGCCGCGTGACAAGACGACATGGCCGGCATTGGTTTTCCCGCGGGAGGGTGTTCCTGTTGTTCCTGTGTCAGGCAGGCAGGGCGCGCGCGAGCAGGGCGTCCACATCGATGCCCCGCACGTCGATGGCGCCCACCACCCCGCTCTGTCCTGTGGGGCTGGCCAGCCGCGTGGCGATGAACGCATCGGCCACGAATGCCGGCGCGTGCCGCTTGAGCAGGCAGGCCTGCGCCACCAGCACCAGGCGCTGCACGAGCAGGCGTGCAAGTGCCTCGAGCTGGTCGGGGGGCGTGGCGAACAGCGAGCGCAGCTCGTGCAGCGCCTTGGCGATGCGAGGTTCGTCGAGCGCGGCATTGCTGAAGTCGGCATGCAGCAGCTCCAGCGCATCGCGCTCGCGCGAGAGCGCGCGCAGCACGTCGAGGCACATCACATTGCCGGAGCCTTCCCAGATCGAGTTCACGGGGGCCTCGCGGAACAGGCGCGCGACGATGCTCTCGTTCACGTAACCGTTGCCTCCGAAGACCTCCATCGCTTCTCCGGTCAGCTCCACTCCGCGCTTGCAGACCCAGAACTTGGCTGCCGGCGTCATCACGCGCTTCCAGGCGCTGGCAAGAGGGTCCGGGGCGGCGGAGTCGTCATCTTCATAGGCCTGCGCGAGCCGCATCGCGAGCTGCAGCGCGGCCTCGCTCTCCAGGGCCAGGTCGGCCAGTACCGAGCGCATCAACGGCTGCTCGGCCAGCGGCCTGCCGAAGGCCGAGCGCCTGCGCGCATAGGCGATGGCCTGTACCAGGGCCGAGCGCAGGATCGCCGCGCTGCCCACCACGCAATTGAGCCGCGTGTAGGTCGCCATCTCGATGATGGTGGGGATGCCGCGCCCTTCCTCGCCGATCAGGATGCCGCTGGCGGCGACGAACTTCACCTCGCTGCTGGAGTTGCTGCGGTTGCCCACCTTGTCTTTCAGGCGCTCGACATGAACGCCGTTGCGCGTGCCGTCGTCCCGCCAGCGCGGGACGAAGAAGCAGCCGAGCGGGCCGTCCTCATGCTCGATGCGGGCAACGACCAGATGCGCATCGCTCATGGGGGCGGAATAGAACCACTTGTGGCCATCGATGCGGTACTCCGCGCCGCGTCCGCCCGTGCCCACGGCGCGGGCCAGCGTGGTGTTGGCGCGTACGTCGGAGCCGCCCTGTTTCTCGGTCATGCCCATGCCGATGAAGAGGCTTCTCTTCTCGGCGAGCGGCACGTCGCGCGCGTCGTACTCATGGCTGAGCAGCTTGTTGCCGAGGGCGTTCCAGAGCGCCGGCTCGCGCTGCAGCAGCGGAATGCTGGCCTGCGTCATCGTCGAGGGGCAGAGCGTGCCCTGCTCGACCTGGCCGTGCAGGTAGAAGCCGGCGGCCCATGCGGTCCAGCGGCCCCGCTTCTGCCTGTCCTCGAACGGCAGCGAAACCAGCCCGTGCTCGCGGTACATGCCGAGCAGCGCATGCCAGGCAGGATGGAATTCCACGCTGTTGATGCGCCGGCCCCGGGAGTCGAAGCCGTGCAGTTCGGGCGTGTGGCGGTTGGCCAGTTCCGCGAGCTCGAAGCTCTGCGGGTTGCCCAGTTGCTGGGCATAGTTGGACAGTTGGGGGTCGGCCCAGGCCGCGCCGGCGCGCCTCAGCGACTCCTGCAGTGCGGGATCGGTGGCCAGCAGGTTGTAGCCGGTCCAGTCGGGGAACTGGTTGGGGGCTTCCGCGGTGGGGCGTGTGGACATGTCGGGCCTCGCTCGTTCGTCGCTGCGTGAACGAGCAGTTTAGGCCGAGGCTCCCGGCTCATCCATTCTGGATTTCGCCGACTTGCACATCCCCGCCGTGGATCGGGCGATGCCCGGTACCAGAGGCGCCCCGTCATGCCCGCGGGAAGCGCAGGATGAACCGCGTGCCGCCACGTGGCGACGGGATGGATCGCACCGTGCCGCCCTGCGACTCCGTGAGCGCACGCACGATGGACAGGCCCAGCCCAGAGCCCTCGCGCTTGCGCTTGCCGGGCGCCATGGCAAAGCGCTGGAAGGGGTGGTTTCTGAGCTCCTGCGGCAGGCCGGGACCGGCATCGCTGATCCCGAGCTGCACCCAGGCTTCGCCGTTCTCGTCGATCAGCGACTGCACGTCCACGCCCAGCCACCGGCCCTGGACCGCATGCCGCATGGCGTTGCTCACCAGGTTGGCGATGATCTGCCGCATGCGGTCGGGATCGGCGCGTATGTCGCTCTCGGCCTCGTCCACGGGCAGCGTGAGCTCCAGTTCCATGCCGGCCTGCTGCAGCTGCGGCTGCAGGTGCGACAGGGCCTCGCCCAGCAGTGCGCAGAGGCACAGCCGCTGCTTCTTCAGCGAGAGCTGGCCGGCCTCGGCGATGGACAGCGTGTGCAGGTCGTCCACGAGGCGCCCCAGGTGTTCTGCCTGCGCGAGCAGCGCGCGGAATTCCGCCTCATCGGCCACGATCACGCCGTCGCAGACGGCATGCAGGCGAGCCTTGAGCACGGTGAGCGGCGTGCGCAGCTCATGGGAGATGGAGGCTGCCGTGGCACGCCGCTCGGCCTCGAGTTCGTCGAGCGAGTCGATCATGTTGTTGAAGGTGTGCACGACTTCGCCCATCTCGCCATGCGCGCCGGTGGCAACGGCGCGCGCCGAGAAGTCGCCTTGTTCCACGCGCTTGGCCACCTCGACGATGGAGGCGAGCGGGCGCGTCACGTAGCGCGACACCCAGAACCCGACGGTCAGCCCGAATGGCAGGCACACGATGAGGCCGATGAGAAGCGACATCTGCTCGCCGAACAGCGTGTCTCCGCGCCAGTACTGGCCGTAGATCTGCATGGCGCGGGGGCTGTCTTCCAGATCGTTGGCGTTGAGTTCGTCGAGCTCCACGCGCACCTCGTCGGGCAGCGTCTTGTAGAACTGGTAGTACTGCACGCTCGAGAAGGCCCAGGCGCAAAAGGACAGCAGCGCGATGGTGCTCAGGACCGTGCCGGCAATCCACAGCCCGAATCGGACCCAGATGCGGTTCAGCCGTCGGGCCATAGGCGGTATCCGATGCCACGCACGGTGTCGATCAGGTTCTCCTGACCGGCAAGCTGCAGCTTGCGGCGCAGCTTGGAGAGGTGCGAGTCGATCACGCGCTCCAGCGCGTCGCTCTCGGGCAGGCAGTGCTCGATCAGATGCAGGCGGGAAAAGCACCGGCGCGGCTGGGAGGCGAGCAGTGCCAGCAGGCGGAATTCGGTGAGTGTCAGCGGGAGCGGTTGGGCCTGGCCCTCTGCGTCGTAGACCACGGCGCTGTGGGCCTCGGAGTCGATTTCAAGCGCACCCACGCGGATCGGCGCGGCCATCGGCATGGGGCGGGCCTGGGTGCGCCGCAGCACGGCGCGCACGCGCGCCACCACCTCGGCCGGATTGAAGGGCTTGACGACATAGTCGTCGGCACCCAGGCGCAGCGCCACCAGCTTGTCCACATCGTCGGCCATGGCGGTGACCATGATCACCGGCGTCTGGCCCTGGTCGCGGATGGCGCGCAGCACGTCGATGCCGTCCATGCCGGGCAGGTGGATGTCGAGCAGCACCAGGTCGGGATGGAACTGGCGAAACGCCTGGACGGCCTCCGGGCCGTCATGCGCGGTCAGGGTGCGCAGGCCGTCGCGCTCCAGGTAGGCATGGAGGATGGTGGCGATGCCGGGCTCGTCCTCGACGACAAGGATCTGCGGGGCCGCTGGAGATGCGTGGTTCATGTTCATGACAGGCGGTCGGGGCAAGGCGCGAATCGCACATCGCTCATCGCATATCGCACTGCAATGGCCGTGCGGACGTTCGCTCCCCCGGGCCATTATGAACGCGGGAGCCGGTTTGCACGCGTCTCCATATTTCCTCCATCAATCGTCCAAGCTCGCGCAAGCTTGGGGCGCTCCAATGCCATCAACCCCCTGTGTTTTCGGCCTCTTTCTGCCGGCGCATCGACATGGGCGCGCGCCAGGCTGCCTTCTTCTCCAGAGTGAAAATCGCCTCTTCGTTTTGTATCGTGACGAGTCTCGGCCTGACGGCACTGCTGGCGGGGTGCGCGAACGTGCCCGCGCCGGAACTCGACCGTTCCGTCCCGGCCGCCTGGATCGAGCAGGGAGGCCGTGCCCCTGCACCGGGCGGCGACGATGTCACACCACAGAATGCACAGCGCGCGGCACAACTTACCGCGGCCGACCTGCAGACCTGGTGGAAGCGCTGGAAGGATCCGGAGCTCGACGCGCTGGTGGACCGTGCCCTGGCGCAGAACCTCGATCTTGCGCAGGCCATGGGAAGGCTCCGGCAGCAGCGCAGGCTGATGGGTGTCGCCGAGGCCAGCTTCCAGCCCGAAGTGAGCGGTGGCGTGCGCACCCTGCAGGACGTGGCCGCCGTTGATTCGTACTTCCATGCCAGCATCGACGTCACCTGGGACCTGGGCCTGTTCGGCGCGCGCGAGGCCACACGCGCCGCGGCACGCGGCGAGCTGCTGAGCGCAGAGGCACAGTGGCGGGGCGCGCGCATCAATCTGGTGGCCGATACCGTGCGCCGCTATCTCGACATCCGCATCGCGCAGCACCAGCGGGTCCTGCTGCGCGAGCGCATCGGACTCGAGCAGCGTGCGGTGCGGCTGAGCGAAGTGCGGCTTGCGCAACAGATCGACGGCGCGGACGCTGTGCACCAGGCACGCATGCAGTTGCAGCAAAGCCGCGGCCAGCTCATCGACATCACGGAGCAGCAGCGCCGCGCCGCGCACGCGCTCGCCGTGCTGCTGGGCCAGCCGTCACCCGATCCCGCATGGCTGTCCGAGAGTGCCGATGCCCGCCTGCCCGATCCGCAGCACTTCGAGCTGCAGGTGCTGCCCGCCGACCTGTTGCGCACGCGGCCCGACATCGAGACGGCCGAGGCGGCCGTGCAGCGGGCCGCGGGGACGCTCGGGCTGTCGCGCTCGGCCCTGTACCCGCGCTTCCAGCTCACGGGCTCGCTGCTGTATTCCTACAACCTCACGCGCAACCGGCGCACCACGTTCGACCAGATGCCGCTCATCGGGCCGGCGATCGACATTCCGCTGTTCGACTGGAGTCGCAGGCGCTCGCAGGCGGATGCCGACGAGGCGGCCCTGCAGGTGGCGGTCGCGGCCTACCGCCAGAGCATCCTGGAAGGCATTGCCGATGTGGAGGGCGCGCTGACGGGCCTGAACGCGCAGCGCGAGCGCATGGCCGCCCTGCGGGAGGCCGAGGCGCTGATCCAGGCGCGCGACGGGCAACTGGCGCGGCGCCAGCAGCTGGGCCTGTCGAGCGACCATGCGCGGCTGGCCGAACAGCGCGCCCGGCTGTCCAATCTCGCCGACCAGAACGTGGCCCGTGGCGCGCAGGCGCTGTCGTACGTCGCGCTGTTCAAGGCGCTGGGCGGTGCGCCCTTGCCGGCGGAGTCCGGCGAGGGGGCTATGCCGTGATCGCACTCGCACGCAAGACACTGGCCTACGAATGGCGCCGTTTCGTGCCGTCGGTGTTCGCTGTCGGATTCGCGGGCGTGCTGCTGGTAATGCAGGCGGCGCTGGTGCTGGGCATCTTCAGCACGGCGGCCATCTACGTGAGCGCCACGTCGGCCGACCTGTGGATCGGCTACCCCGGAACGCAGAGCGTGAATTTCGGCCGCAACATCGGGCCGGACGTGGAAATGCGCCTGCGCATGGACGCGGACATCGCCGCCGTGGAGCCCTACGTGTGGGTCGATGGCGACTGGCGCGCCAGGAGCGCGGTCGCGCAGGCCGTGGGCGGGGTGTCGATCTATCTGTCGGGCATTTCCACCGCCTCCGACGCGATGATGTTCGACCGTGTGCTCGCTCCCTGGCAGCGCCGGCTGCTGCGCGAGCCGGGGGCGGTGATCGTCGACCGTGCGGATCTGCCCACGCTCGCATCGGCCGAAGGCGGTGCGGCCTGGATCAACAACCATCCCGTGCGCATCGTCGCGGCGGTGGACGGCCTGCGCGGCCTGGGTGGCGTGAACGTGATCGCTTCGCTGGAGAGCGCGCGCGAAATTTCCGAGCAATCCGCCAGCCACGGCAGCACCTACCTCGTCGCACGCGTGCGCAAGGGGGCCGACGTGGAGGCCGTGGGTGCACGCCTCAATCGCGGCGGCGCGAGCTTCGGCCCGCACGAGGCGTGGACTGCGCAGGCCTTCGCGCACCGCTCGCAGCTCTACTGGATGTTCGACACGGGCGCGGGCGCGGGGGTGCTGTTCATGGCCATCGTCGTGTGTCTCGTGGGGGCCGTGGTCACCAGCCAGTCGCTGAAGACGGTCGTGACCGGATCGGCGCGCGAGTATGCCGTGCTCAATGCCCTGGGCGTGAGCCGGGGTGCGCTGGGCCGGGTGGTTGTCGAGCAGGCGCTCTGGATCGGTGGGTTGGGTCTGCTGCTGGCCGCGCTGGCCAGCCTGGGGCTGATGTCGGTGGCGCGCGTATACCGCGTGCCGGTGGCGCTCAACGGGCAGGCCATGCTGGGCTGCGCGGTGCTGATCGCCGTGCTCGCGCTGCTCTCGGGCATCGGCGCAATGCGCGGCCTGCTGCGGGCCGATCCGGCCACGCTGCTGAGGTGATCGCGGCATGAACATGACGATGGAGCCATCTGTGGCGGTCGCTCTTCCGGAACGGGACGCTTCCGCCCGGCCCAGCCTGCAGGCGATGGAGCTCACGAAATCCTACCTCTCGGGCGTGGTGCGCGTGCAGGTGCTGCAAGGCCTCAGCGTGGCGCTGTACGCGGGCGAGCTGTCGCTGATCTCAGGCCCCTCGGGCTGCGGCAAGAGCACGCTGCTGTCGCTGATGTCGGGCCTGCTCACGCCCGACCGTGGCAAGGCCTTTGCACTGGGAGAAGACCTGGGGCGCATGAGCGTGCGTGAACTCGAGCGCTTTCGCCTCGCCCATACCGGCTTCGTGTTCCAGGGCTTCAACCTGTTTCCCGCCCTGACGGCGCTGGAGCAGGTACAGCTGCCGCTCGGCTACATGGGCATCCGCGCGTCGGAGACGCAGCGGCGTGCGCAGCAGGCGCTGGACGAGGTCGGCCTGTCGCATCGTGCGCACATGCGGCCGGCCGAGCTCTCAGGAGGTGAAAAGCAGCGCGTGGCGATCGCCCGCGCGATGGCCAAGCAGCCGCAACTGCTGTTCGCCGACGAACCCACCAGCGCGCTGGATGCCGAGAGCGGCCAGCGCGTGATCGACATCCTGCACCGCGCGGCGCGCGCGCATGGCACGACGGTGCTGTGCGTGAGCCATGACCCGCGCCTGGTGCGTCACGCGGACCGCGTGCTCGGCATGGAGGACGGGGCCATCCGCAGCGACTGGCGCCAGAACTCGCCGCTCGAGAGCGCTCAAGGAAACGACTCATGAAACCAACCCCGCGTCTGTCATCGGCCGGCTTTGCAGGGGCTGCCCTGGCTGCTGTGCTGCTGGCCGGCTGTTCGCCATCGGGCGGCGACGCCTTGTCCTCGCCCGCCCATGCCGCCGTCGCGGCCCCGGCCCAGAGCGGCCCGGCTGCCGTTGCGCGCGGCAAGATCGAAGTGGACGGAGGCCTGCTCGAACTGGGCCCCGGCGTCGAAGGTACCGTGCAGCAGTTGCCGGTCAAGGAGGGCCAGAGTGTGCAGCGCGGCCAGCTGCTGCTGCGCATGGCGGACGATGCCTCGCGCGCCGACCTGTCCGTGGCTGAGTCGGAGTGGCGGCTTGCCCAGGTGCGCCAGAAGGCCAAGGCGGCCCGGCTGCCGCAGCTCAAGGCCATGCTCGCGCGCTGGCAGACGGCGGCGCGCGAAGGCGCGGCCGATGCGCACAGCGTGGAGGAGGCCGCGCAGCAGCTGCGCGATGCGCAGTCCGAGGCCGAGGTGGCACAGGCCGAGGTACAGGTGGCACAGGCCAAGGTGGAGCAGCTGCGTGCCCTGCGCAAGCGCCTCGAGGTGCATGCCCCGGAGGGCGGAACCATCGTGCGCGTGCGCACCCATGTGGGCAGCCAGGCCGCACCGGCGCATCCGGTGATCATCTTGCTGCCGGGCAGGCCGCTCGTCGTGCGGGCGGAGCTCAACGAAAGCTTTGCCAACGCCGTGCGCGAGGGCATGCGTGCGACCGTGGTGTTCGACGGCGATGCGGGCGGCTCCGTGCCAGCCCTGCCGCAGGCGAAGGTGCTGCGCATCAGCCCGGTCTTCGGCGCTGCGCACCTGCAGGACGACGTGCAGCGCGGCCCCGTGCGCGTCATCGAATGCGTGCTGGCCTTCGACCAGCCGCCGGCCGGAGCCCGCGTGGGCCAGAACGTGAGGGTGACCTTCCATGAATGACCGAATTGAATTTCTTGCCGCGCACACCGGCTGGATGGTGCAGTCCGACTTTGACGGCACCATCAGCGTGCTCGACGTCACCGACACGCTGCTCACGCGCTTCGGCATGCCCGGTTGGGTGGAGCTCGAGGAGCAATGGGAGCGCGGCGAGATCGGTTCGCGCGAATGCATGAAGGGACAGGTGGCGTTGCTCGACATGAGCGAGGACGAGCTGCGCGCGCACCTGGACACCATCGAGATCGATCCCGGCTTTGCGGGCTTCGTCGACACCGCGCGTGCCCACGGCATCCAGGTGCAGGTGGTGAGCGACGGCATCGGCTATGCGATCCGCCATGTACTGCAGCGCCACGGCCTGGGGCATCTCGATGTGGTCGCCAATCGACTCGTGCAGGTGGACGGGCGCCGCTGGCGCCTCGAATCCCCCTGGGCCAGCGCACGCTGCCAGCGCGCCAGCGGCAATTGCAAGTGCGAGCGGCTGGCCGAGCAGCAGGGGCTGCATGGACGCGTGCTTTACGTGGGCGACAGCACCTCGGACTTCTGCGTCTCGCACAAGGCCGACTTCGTGCTCGCGAAGTACAAGCTGATCGCGCATTGCGAGCAGCACGGCATTGCGCACGCTCCATTCGAGACCTTCGTCGAGGCCACGGGCCTGCTCGAAAAGGTGGCCCTGGGGCTGGAGGTTCTGGCATGAACGCCGCCGACGGTTTCCACGCAATGCAGCAGCAAAGCGACGAACATGCCGCGCTGTCTGCGCTTTGCCTCACGGACAATGAGTTCGTGATGCCCGGCTCCGGTCCTGCAGCGCGTACCGGCGTGCTGCTGGTGCATGGCCTCACAGGGACGCCGGCGGAGATGCGCGTACTGGGCAAGGGGCTTAATCGCCAGGGCTTCACGGTGTATGCGGTGCAGCTTGCCGGCCATTGCGGCAGCATGGATGATCTGGTGGGAACGCGCTGGCAGGACTGGCTCGCGAGCGTTGAGTCGGCACTGGAGCGATTCTCGGCCCATGTCGATCGGGTTGTGGTCGGCGGCCTGTCGATGGGCGCGTTGCTCTCGCTCGCGGTTGCCGAGAAGCGCGCCGACAAGGTGGCCGGCGTGTGTGCCCTGTCCACCACCTTCCGCTACGACGGATGGAGCATTCCAGGCTACACCAGGCTCGCGTTCCTGCTGCCGCTGTTCCGCTGGCTCGGCATCGGTCGCAAGAGCGTGTTCATGGAGGCGCCGCCCTACGGCATCAAGGACGAAGCGCTGCGCGCACGCATCGCCCTGCAGATGCACAGCGGCGACAGCGCGGCGGCCGGGCTGCCGGGCAATCCATGGTGGTCCATCATCGAACTGCGTGCGCTCTCGGCGCACGTGCAGTCGCACCTGGGGGATGTGCGGGCCCCGTGCCTGGTGATCCATGCGAACGAAGACGACATCTCCTCGGTCTCCAATGCGTACGACATCGCGCGCGGCGCGGTCAACGCCCAGGTGGAACTGGTGCTGCTGGACAACTGTTATCACATGATCACCATCGACCGCGAGCGCCGTACCGTCATCGCGCGCATCAACGATTTCCTCGCGCGCATTGCCTCGGTGCATGCATCGGAGCCGCCAAGCCATGGGCAGTGAGCTCTCGCCGCTGGTCATCACGCTGTGGGTGCTCAACATTCTGGTGGACAGCGGCGGGCAGCTTGCCTTCAAGGCCGCTGCGAGCCAGCCGCCGCATGAGCTTGACGGTGTGGCGCGCTGGCGCTTCATGCTCGGCAAGCCATGGCTGTGGATCGGCATGGGCTGCTACGTGGCGGAGTTCGTGTTCTGGCTCGCGTTCCTGTCGCTCGTACCGTTGTCCGACGGCGTGCTGCTGGGCTCCATCAACATCGTGGCGATCATGATCGCGGGCCGCATCCTGTTCAAGGAACGGCTTGCGCCGCTGCGCGTCGCGGGCATCTTGCTGGTCTCCATCGGTGTTGCCGTCGTGGGGCTCGCGGGATGAGCAGGCGCTTCTACCTCATCGGTTTCCTGGTGCTCATGGCGTTCGACACGCTGGCCCAGCTCAGCTTCAAGCAGGCCGGCAATGCGGCGTTGCCGCTGGAGCTCTCGCCCGCATGGCTGGCGCGCGTGTTCGGCCAGCCCTGGATCTACGGCGCCTTCGTCGGCTATATCGGGGCGTTCTTTACGTGGATGAGCCTGCTCAAACGCGCGCCCATCGGCCCGGCGTTCGCGGCCTCGCACCTGGAGATCATCTCGGTGCTCGCGTTGTCGCACTATCTCTTCGGCGAGGACATCGGCTGGCCGCAGATCGTGGGCTGCCTGTTCATCATCGCGGGCATCATCTGCCTGGCGCTCAGCGAGACCGAAGAGCCGGGTGAAGAGCACCCCAGCGGCACGGCCGGTGCCGCGCGCATCGTCGACAATGCGTGAATGCAAGTTGCACGCATCACCGTACCTCCTACCGCGGGCCTTCCGCTTCGCCTGGGCGACCTGCTGCCATGGGGCGACGCGAACTTCGACGACGCGCTGGCCGCATGGCTTCAGGTGCCCGAGGTTCAGCTTGAATGTTCGGGCACCTCGGCGCTCATGGTGGCGCTGCGCACGCTGCACAAGCTTGCTCCCGCGCGGCGCGAGGTCATCATGCCGGCGTACACCTGCCCGCTGGTGGCGATGGCGATCTCCCAATGCGGCCTGCAGGCGCGCCTGTGCGACCTGAGCCCTGACGCGCTCGACATGGATGAGTCCATGCTGCGGGGCCTGTGCAGCGAGCACACGCTGGCCATCGTGCCCACCCACTTGGGCGGCCGTGTGGCGGATGTGCGCGTGGCGCTGCATTTCGCGCGGCTTGTGGGCGCCTATGTGATCGAGGATGCGGCACAGGCTCTTGGCGCGCGTGTGAATGGCCAGTCCGTGGGCATGCAGGGCGACGTCGGCCTGTTCAGCCTTGCGGTCGGCAAGGGGCTCACCACCTATGAGGGCGGCGTATTGGTCGCACGCGAGGCCGGCATGCGCAGCAGCCTGCGGGCCATGCACGGCCGCACGGTGGGCTTCAGCTTCGGATGGGAGCTGCTGCGCAGCGCGGAACTGCTCGGCTATGCGGCCGTGTATCGGCCCGCGACGCTCGACTGGGCGTACGGGGCGTCGCTTCGCAGGAGCCTGGCCGAAGACGACTGGATTGCCGCTGCGGGCGATGATTTCGACGCTTTCATTCCGCGGCACACGCTGGGAACCTGGCGCCGGCGCGTGGCGGTGCGTGCGCTCAAGCGGCTCTCGCCGCACCTGCAGGAGGCTCAGACGCGGGCGCAGGGGCGCATGATGCGGCTGGCACAGATTCCCGGTATCGAGGTGGTGCGCGACCCCGCGCCCGAGGCGCAAGGTACCTGGCCCGTGATTCTGCTGCGCATGCCCGACCGTGCCTCGCGCGACGTGCTGATGCGTGCGCACTGGGCATCGAACCTGGGGCTGTCGCTGCCATTCGTGAACATCGTCTCCGACTACGTGCGCTATGCGCCCCTGCTCGGCAGCGGCGTGCTCGACAGCGTGATGGTGGCACGCGACTGGGCGCAACGCCTCGTGGCCGTGAGCAACAGCGAATGGCTCACCGATGCGCAGTTTGATCGACTATGTGCGCATATCGCGGAGACAGTCGCTCGCGCGCCTTGAGCGCTGCCTCACGCGGTGCCACATAGTTGCGCGTGAGCGGCACGGCTTCCTGGTTGCGCACGAGCTGCACCTGGAAGACGGCGATGTCCTGGTAGCGGAACGCGGTCTCCGACATCGACAGGTAGAACTCCCACATCCTGCAGAAACGCTCGTCATACAGCAACCGGGCTTCTTCGCGCCGCGCGAGGAAGCGCTCGCGCCAGATGCGCAGCGTGCTGGCGTAATGCAGGCGCAGCACCTCGATGTCGCTCACCAGCAGGCCCGAGCGCTCGATGGCGGGCGTGAACTCCGACATCGATGGCAGGTTGCCGCCGGGGAAGATGTAGCGTTCGATCCACGGGTTGTTGAATGCGGGCTCCTCGAAGTTGCCGATGAAGTGCAGCAGCATCACGCCGTCCTCGGCCAGCAGCTCGAAGCATTGCTGGAAGAAGGCGTCGTGAAAGCGAGAACCCACGTGCTCGAACATGCCCACGCTCACGATGCGGTCGAAAGGCCCCCGGGTGTCCCGGTAGTCTTCGAGCGCGTATTCCAGGCGGTCGGCGACCGGCGTCTGCAATGCGCGCCGCCGGGCACCTTCGAGCTGCTCGGTGGACAGCGTCACGCCCTTCACGTGCCCCGCCTCGCCGATCTCGGCCAGGTAGCGTGCCATGCCGCCCCAGCCGCAACCGATGTCGAGCACGCGCTGGCCTGGCGCCAGCAGCAGCTTGGCGGCGATGTGGCGCTTCTTGGCGAGCTGCGCGGCTTCGAGGCTCTCGTTGCCGTTCTCGAAATAGGCGCAGGAATACTGCCGGTCCTCGTCCAGGAACAGCTGGTAGAGCCGGTCGTCCAGATCGTAGTGATGGGCCACGTTCGCACGCGACTTGCCGCGCAGGTTGTTCTGCCAGAGGGGGATGAGCTTCATGCGCACGGCATCGAGAAACTGCACCATCCTGCTGTCGGGAACCTGCCTGGCGTGGCGCAGCACGAGTTCGAGCACATCGTAGACCGAGCCCTGTTCGACGACGATGCGCTCCTGCATGTACATCTCCCCAAAGTTCAGGTCCGGGTCGCGCAGCAGATGGATCACCGCGCGCTGGTCGGTGAAGCGGATGCGGGCCTGCGGCAGGCCCTGGTCACCGAATGCAAGCACCTTGCCGGCGGGAGTCACGACATCGAGTCGACCGGTTTTCACCAACGGCTCGAAAGCGCGCTGCAGCAGGCCGTCGGTCAGTGCATCGAACATGGCAGAAACTCCCGTCTGAAACTGAAATTACGTATCCGATGCTAGTGGCCCAATATGACAGCGTGCGATGCGCTCCACCAGCCGTTCGTTGAACGCATGCTGCCCGGCCTGCGCGGCGGCGAGTGCCTGTGGCGGCACGTGCGTTTCCTGCCCGTCGCCCGCGCTCATCAGCCGCTTCCACCAGGTGGCGTAGCGCCAGGAGGAGATGTCGCCGGTGACATCGCTGCCGACGATCTGCCCCTTGAGCGCGTCGATGATCTTCACGGCATCGCCTTCGCGCATCTGTCCCTGGTCCCAGTTGGTCTGCACCACATCGCGCGCGAACACGTCCTTGTCGATGCTGAGATAGGTGGGGGCAGGCGCCGGCGCCAGCATCAGCGCGAGCGCTTCGCCAAGCTCACGCACGCTGCCGAAGCTGCGAAAGGCCTTTGCGAAGCCCTTGCGAGCGGCCCAGGTGGTGTCCACGCCGCTGCTCCAGTAGCTGAGCTTGCCCGTGCGCAGCGGCGCGGCGTAGTTCTCCCAGGCGTGGCGCGCACCGATGTCGTGCGACGTGATGCCCGCCACGTGGACATGCGAGACGGCGGGGTGCAGCGCCACGCGCCGCACCCAGGAGCCGCAGTGCACGCCCCAGGGGAACAGCATGTTGTCGGGGTGGTTGTCGAGCACCACGACGCGCAGTGGCCGCCCCGCGGCGAATGCGTTCTGCGCGATGCAGCGCTCGATCAGCAGCCAGCTCAGGTGGTGGAAATCGCCGCTGCCCATGAAGGCCGTGCCGTAGCACGCGGGCAGTCGCTGCTCCACATGGGCGCGAAAGGCTTCGTAGCTCCGGAGCGTGGAGCCGAAGCGGATCGCCTCCTGCCAATCGCGCAGCGGCAGGCGCAATTCGTTGTCCAGAGGACCCACGGAGCCGTCTACGTCGAGTACCAGCGGTGGCGTCATGCTGCGGGCTCCTTCCCCCATTGGCTGTCGCTCTCGAAGTGCGCCGAGAACCGACGACCGAGCGCGCGCAGCAGCGGATTGCGGATGAACACCGCATGCTGCGTCAGCGTGAAGCTGGCGCCGAGCTGGGCCTTCACCTCGGGATCGGTCCAGCCCGCCACGTAGTGCGTGAGACCGCGTTCGATGGCGTATTCGAGATTCACCATCCAGCTCACGAAATACAGGTCGGCCTCGCGTGCCCGGGGATATGAGAGGCCGATGTACTTGTCGATGAGCCGCCCCGCGTGCTCGAAGCACAGGTTCCAGCCCAGCAGTGCGTCGTCATCGGCGTCGCGGTATTCGAACACGATGCCGCCGTTCGACGCATCGCGCAGCACGGCGGCAAGGAATGCGCGCGTGAGCTTGTCGAAGTGAATTTCGCTTTGCGCGTAGACCGCATCGAACAGCGCGTAGTACGCATCCACGCGTTCCTCGCCTGCAAAGCCATCACCCGTGGGAATCCTGGAAATCCGCAGGCGTTCGCGGCTTCTGAGCTTGCGCTTCAAATTCTGGCGACGGCTTCTGGACAGGCGCGAAAGATATTCGTCCACGCTCGTGAAATCGATGGTCACGTAGGCGAGGGCCTGGCCATCGACCGCAATGAAGCCTGCTTGCTGCAGCCCGGCGATCAGCGCAGCCGAGAACGTGTTCTCCTCGGGCGTCAGCAGCGGCGACGCCTGCGGCAGGTCCTTCACGATGGTCAGCATGCGCGCCCCCGCTCGTGCCCGCAACTGCGCGGCCAGAGCGGCCGCATCGATGCCTGTCGGCATGGGCGCGTATTCGGTGAGCGTGGTGCCCACGAAGTCCGTCGTGAGCTTCAGGCGCGATGACAGCCATTCGCCGCCGGGCAGCTTGCGGAGCCTGGCCTTGAGTGCTTCGTCCGCCGTGGTCAACAGGTCGAACGGTGCGGTGAAGGCCGGTGCGGGCCAACCCCCGGCGTGCACGGCAAAGCCTTCGGGCGGATGCGCGGCAAACTGCCGGATCAGCGCCGAAGGCTCGAGCTGGTTGCGATAGGGTGTGCGGTCCGGGGGCATCAAGCCTTTTTGGCTTTGCTCAGCAGCTGGTCCAGCAGCACCATGGCCTCATCGATCTCGCCGCGCGAGATCATCAGCGAAGGCGCGAAGGTGATCACGTTCTTGTAGTAGCCGCCCACGTCCAGCACCAGGCCGCGCTTCTGGCCCTTGTACTCCAGGCCGCCCTCGAGGCCGATGTCGACCATCTTGTCGAGCAGTGCCTTGTTGGGCGTGAAGCCGTCCTCGGTGCAGATCTCGGCGCGCAGCGCGAGGCCGAGGCCGTCCACATCGCCGATTTCCTTGTGGCGCTTCTGCAGCTCCTTGAGGCCCTCGAGGAAGTACGCCCCCGATTCGCGAACCTGCTTGCCGAAGTCGACTTCGTGCGTCATCTTCATCACTTCGAGGCCCAGGGCCGTGCCCAGCGGGTTCGACGCGAACGTGGAGTGGGTGGAGCCCGGCGGGAACACCGTCGGATTGATGAGCTCCTCGCGCGCCCACAGGCCCGACAGGGCGTTCAGGCCGTTGGTTAGCGCCTTGGCGAACACCAGCACGTCGGGCTTGATGCCGAAGTTTTCCACCGACCACAGCGTGCCGGTGCGCCAGAAGCCCATCTGGATCTCGTCGACCACCATCAGCACGCCATGCTCGTCGAGCACCTTCTTCAGGCCCTTGAAGAAATTCGGCGGAGGCACTACGTAGCCGCCCGTGCCTTGGATGGGCTCCACATAGAAAGCTGCGTATTCGCACTGCTGGGTCTTGGGGTCCCAGACCGCGTGGTACTCGTTCTCGAACTTGCGGGCGAAGTCGCGCACGATCTGTTCGGAGTACTCCTCGGCCGTCATGCCCTTGGGGCGACGGAACGGGTAGGGAAACGGGATGAACTGCGCGCGATCGCTGAAGTGGCCGAAGCGGCGGCGGTAGCGGTAGCTCGACGTGATGGACGATGCGCCCAGGGTGCGGCCGTGATAGCCGCCCTCGAAGGCGAACATCAGGCTCTTGCCGTTGCTGGCATTGCGCACCACCTTGAGCGAGTCCTCGATGGCCTGTGCGCCGCCGACGTTGAAGTGCACGCGGCCTTGCGAGCCCCATTTCTTCTCGGCATCCTGCGCGATGAACTTGGCCAGCTCGATCTTGGTGGGGTGCAGGTACTGGCTTGCGACCTGAGGCAACTCCTTGAGCTGCTCGATCATCTTGTCTTCGAGGCGCTTGTTCTTGTAGCCGAAGTTGACCGCCGAGTACCACATCTGCAGATCGAGGTAGGGCGTGCCCGTATCGTCATACATGTAGCTGCCGTCGCAACCGGTGAAGATCTTGGGGGATTGACGTAATGGACGGTGTCGCCAAACGAGCAGTACCTGGCTTCGTCAGCCAGCAATTGGGCGGTATTGAGGGTCACGGCGGAAAGGCTCCTGATTGAACCGGCGCAGTTTCCGTGGTGAATCTTGTGGGGGAGTTGACGGAGTTTGGAGGAATTGTGGAGAGGGCTGCGATCAGCGCCGGGGCAGCCTTTCCAGTCGCACGACCGCGCGGCAGCCTATGGCCTCGGCATAGCGCTGCACGCTGCGCAGGGAGGGAGTGGCCTTGCCTCCCTCGATTCTGGCGATGACGCTTTGCGTGGTTCCCATGCGAGCCGCCACATCCGCCTGCGTGAGGCCTGCGCGCGTGCGGGCTGCAATCAATTCGCGGGCCATGGCGAATTCATCGGCCAATGATTCATAGTGCGTGCGGACGTCGTCCTGGGCCAGCATTTCCGCTTTCAAGGATGTGAGTGTTTTCATGCTTCGTGAGCCTCCAGTCGCGAAAGAGCCGTTTCGATGGCGCTGCGTGGTGTGGCCTGCGTCTTTTTCACGAACGCATGCAGCACCAGCAAACGGCGACCTTGGACGGCTGCATAGACGACCCGCGCAATGCCATCCCGGCCATTCAGGCGCATTTCCCACAGCTTGTGCCTCAATGGCCGAACGTGTGGCAGGCCCACACGCTGAGGACCGAAGTCCTCCAGCATGTCGGCGATATGCAGAAACCGGGCCTGCATGTCTGCAGGCAGGCTCAACAGCTCCGGCGAAGCCGCAGGATGGATCGTGACAGTCCATGCATTCATATTATCTCTTTTTTGCGATACTTCGCACCAAGAGATGTCGTGAGCCTGGTGCAGCCCACGATTGAAGCGATGGAGTCAGGCGCTGTCGTTGCGATGATGCAATGCGTGTGCGGTCATCTGCTGCGCAGAAGGCCTGCGCTAGGGAGCAACTCAGGCCGCTTCAGGATAAAAAATACGCCGTGCCTTCACATCCCCCACCGCCTTTCCGATCGCGGCGATGTGGTCCGGCGTGGTGCCGCAGCAGCCACCCACCACGTTCACCAGTCCTTCGGCGGCAAACTCGTGCACGAGGCGCGAGGTGACGTCGGGTGTTTCGTCGAAACCGGTGTCGCTCATCGGGTTGGGCAGGCCTGCGTTCGGGTAGCAGCTGATGAAGGTGTCGGGCGCGGCCTTGTTCAGTTCCTGGATGTAGGGGCGCATCAGCGTCGCGCCGAGCGCGCAGTTCAGGCCGATGGACAGCGGGTTCGCGTGGCGCACGCTGTGCCAGAAGGCCGTGACGGTCTGGCCCGAGAGGATGCGGCCGGAGGCGTCGGTCACGGTGCCGCTGATCATGATGGGCAGCACCTCACCGGTCGCGTCGAAGGCTTCCTCCACGGCGAACAGGGCGGCCTTGGCGTTCAATGTGTCGAAGATGGTCTCGACGAGGATCACGTCTGCACCGCCCTCGATCAGTGCCACGGTCTGCTCGAAATACGCGGCGCGCAGCTGTTCGAAGGTGACGTTGCGCGCACCGGGGTCGTTCACATCGGGGCTGATGCTGGCGGTCTTGGGCGTGGGGCCGAGCGCGCCGGCCACATAGCGCGGCTTGTCCGGGGTCGAGTACTTGTCACAGGCCGCGCGGGCGAGCCTCGCGGAGGCCAGGTTCATCTCGCGCGCCAGTTCGGCCATGCCGTAGTCTTCCTGCGCGATGGTGGTCGCGCCGAAGGTGTTGGTCTCGATGAGGTCGGCACCGGCCGCGAGATAGCGCTCGTGGATGTCGCGGATCACGTCGGGGCGCGTGAGCGAGAGCAGCTCGTTGTTGCCCTTCACATCGCGCGGGAACTCCTTGAAACGGTCGCCTGCGCCGTCGGGGCCGCCATAGCCTTCGCCGCGGTACTGCGCCTCACCCAGCTTGAAGCGCTGGATCATCGTGCCCATGGCGCCGTCCAGGATGGCGATGCGCTTTTCCAGGATCTCGGGCAGTTGCTGGGCGCGGGTGTAGTGAGGCAGGGTCATCCCTCGATTGTATGAAAGAGGGGCGGGGATTTCCCGGGAAGGGCGGGAGCCCTTCGAGCGGGGATGTCTTTGCCTCGAGCGCGCCGCCCGTGCTGCCCTTTACTTGACCTCGACGCCCATCGACTTGAGCGCTTCCCGCTCGCCGTTGAAGGTTTCAGTGGCGTACTTGGTGTAGTCGGCGGCGTTCATGTAGATGGCCGACATGCCGAGCTTCTTCAGGCCCGCCTGGTACTCAGGATCCTTGTAGGCCTCGCGGAAGGCGGTCTCCAGCTTCTTCACGACGGTCGGGTCCATGCCCTTGGGGCCGGCGATGCCCATGGGCGAGGTGTGGACGATGGGGAAGCCTTGCTCCTTCAGCGTCGGCGCATTGGGCAGGTCGGGCGAGCGCACGTCGCCGAGCGATGCCAGCACGCGGATCTTGCCGCTGTTCACGTAGGGCAGGATGGAGCTGGAGCTGACCACCGCCTGGATGTGATTGCCCAGCAGGGCCGAGATGGCGTCGGCGTCGCCCTTGAAGGGCACGTGGGTCCAGTCGGCCTTGGCCTGCACTCCGAGCTGGGCCATGCCGATGTGCTGGCTGCTGTTCGCGCCGGGCGTGCCATAGGAGACGGCGCCATTGCTCTTCTTTGCGTAGGCGATCAGGTCGCTCATGTTCATCCACGGTGAATTGGAGTTCACGGCGATGTAGTAGTTGAAGCCCGAGATCACCGAGATGTAGGTGAAGTCCTTGAGTGGATTGAATTGTGCGCCCGTGATGTGCGGCATGCGGAAAGTGCCGATCGGCAGCATGGTGAGGGAGTAGCCCGCCGGGTCGGCCGACAGCATCTGCACGCCGCCGAGCGTTCCGTTGGCCCCGGTCTTGTTCTCGATGATGACCGGCTGGCCCAGGCGCTTGCCGGCCTGTTCGGCGAACAGGCGGCCCATGATGTCGGTGACGCCGCCCGCGGTGTAGGGCACGATCAGCTTGACCGGCGCGTTCGGATAGCTTGCGGCGTTGCCGCCCTGTGCCGCGGCAGGCAGGTCCGTGGCAAGGAGGCCGATGGCGGTCATGGCGGTGGCGAAAAGCTTCTTCATGGTGATGTCTCCTCGGATGGTGGGATTCTGAAGGGAAGGATGGGGATGGCGCGGGCTTTGTGGTCAGCCTTGCACGCGGCCGCGGCATTCGCCGAGGCCGATGCGCGCAAAGCCTTCGCGCTCGCACCAGCCGCGGAAGATGATCTCGTCGCCATCCTGCAGGAAGGTGCGGGTCTCGCCGTTGGCCAGTTGCACGGGCTTCTTGCCGCCCTCGGTGATCTCGAGCAGCGCGCCATACCCGTCGGGCGTGGGGGCCGAGATGGTGCCCGAGCCGAGCAGGTCGCCCGCGCGCGCATTGCAGCCGCCAATGGTCTGCTGCGTGAGCATCTGGGCGGGTGTCCAGTACAGGTGGCTGGAGTCGCCGATCGAAAGCCGGTGCGGCGCGAGGCCCTGCTCGCGCATGCTGGCGGTGGACAGCAGTACTTCGAGCTGGATGCGCAGGCCGCCGTTCCGCTGGTCGTCCTCGTGGTTCAGGTAGGGCAGCGGCCGGGGGTCCCCCTCGGCGCGCGCCATCGCCGGGCCGCGGAACGGCGCAAGCGCCTCCTGCGTGACCACCCAGGGCGACACGCTGGACATGAAATTCTTGCCGGTGAACGGGCCGAGCGGCTGGTATTCCCAGGCCTGGAGATCGCGGGCGGACCAGTCGTTGAACAGGCCGAATCCGGCGATGTGCGCGCTGGCCTGCTCGATCGGGATCTGCGTGCCCAGCGGATTGCCCGCGCCGACCCAGATCGCGAGCTCGAGCTCGTAGTCGAGGCGCTCCGTCGGCCCCAGTTCGGGGGCCGGGCCCTCGGGCGTGTCACGGCGGATCTGGCCGATCGGGCGCTGCAGCGGCGTGCCGGAGGGGCGGATGCTCGAGCTTCTGCCGTGGTAGGCGATCGGTACGTGCTTGTAGTTGGGCAGCAGCGGGTTGTCCGGACGGAAGATCCGGCCTGCGTTGACCGCATGATGGATGCCCGCGTAGAAATCGGAGTAGTCACCCACATCGGCTGGCAGCAGCATGCGGCAGGCATCCTGGGGGCGCAGCAGCTGTCTTGCGAAGGCGCTGGCCTGCCGTCCCGATGCGGTCTGCGCCTGCAGCAGGTCGGAGAGCGCGGCGCGCAGCAGGCTGCGCTGGGCGGCGGACAGCGCCATCCAGGCATTGAGCGTGTCGCTGTGCAGCGCGGCCTCGGTGGCCATGTCGAGCGTGGGTAGCAGTCCCCATTCCAGCGCTGCGGCCAGATCCAGCACTTCGTTGCCGATGGCGGTGCCGATGCGCGCGCCCTCGCCCGCATCGAATACGCCCAGGGGCAGGTTCTGGATGGGAAACTGCGGGTGTCCGTTGGCGGACATCACCCAGCTCTGGAGCGCGCTGTCATGGGTCGCATCGATGGCGGGCAAGGTGGAGGTCTGCGTCGTCGTCATGTTTGTTGCGGTGTTGGTTCGGTGGGAACGGCGCTGGATCAGGCCGCGGTGGTCGCGCCGTCCATGGTCCAGGCCGCGCCGCGCACTTCCTGCGCATCGTCGGAGCACAGGTAGGAGGCGAGCGAGGCCAGCTGGTCCACCGTGACGAACCGGCCCGAGGGCTGGCGTGCGCCCAGCAATTGCCGCGTGGCGGCTTCGTTGTCCAGCGACTCGCGCTCGGCCAGCGCATCCACCTGCTTCTGCACGAGCGCCGTCAGCGCCCAGCCGGGGCAGATGGCGTTGCAGGTGATGTCGGTGGTGGCGGTCTCCAGCGCCACGGCCTTGGTCAGTCCGATCAGCCCGTGCTTGGTGGCGTTGTAGGCCACCTTGCCCGCGCGGCCGCGCAGGCCGCTGATCGAGGCCATGTTGACGATGCGGCCCCAGCCCTTCGCGCGCATGGCGGGCAGGGACAGGCGGATCGTGTGGAAACTGGCGGAGAGGTTCACGGCCAGCATGTCGTTCCATTTGTCGACCGGAAACGCCTCGATGCTGCTGACATGCTGCATGCCGGCGTTGTTCACCAGGATGTCGATCGCGCCATATTCCCGCTCCACGTCGCGGATCATCGATTCGATCTCGGCCGGGTTGCGCAGGTCGGCACGGATATAGCGCGCGCTCACTCCATGGGCGGAGGCGATCTCCAGCGCCACGGCGCCACCTTCCTCATTGGTCACGATGCCATTGATCACCACATCGGCGCCATCGCGCGCGAGGCGCCTGGCAATGGCCAGGCCGATGCCGGAATTGCCGCCCGTCACCAGGGCCACGCGGTTGTTCAGATCTGCCACTTTGCTGCTCCACATGCTTTTCAACTGCGGCCGATCCTAGGAAGCGTGGGGTCATATGTCCAATACTCGATTTCGTGCTGATTTATATTTATTACGTCTTAATCAGCGGGATGGTGTGCGGGCGATGGAATTGCGGCATCTGAAGGGATTTCTGGCCGTGGCGCAGGAGCAGAGCTTCACCCGCGCCGCCAAGAAGCTGCACATGGCGCAGCCGCCATTGAGCCAGCGCATCCGCGAACTCGAGGACGAACTGGGCGTGAAGCTGTTCGAGCGCTGCACGCGCCGCGTGCATCTCACGCAGGCGGGCGAGACGTTCCTGGAGGGTGTGCAGTCGCTTCTGCTGCAGCTCGAGCAGGCCGTGGAGGCCTGCCGCAAGGTGGAGCGCGGCGAGCGCGGCATGCTGCGCGTGGGCTACACGGGCCGCGCGAGCCAGCAATTGCTGCCCCGGCTGGTGCTGAGCTTTCGCCAGCGCTATCCCGACGTGCAGCTCGACATCCAGGGCCCGCACCCCACGGGATGGCTGCGATCGGCCCTGCAGGATGGCCGGCTGGACGTGGCGCTGTGCTTCCTGCCGCTGCATGACGCGCAGATCGAGACGCGCAGCTTCGTCTGCAGCGAGTTTGTCCTGGCCCTGCCGGCGGGCCACCCGCTTGCGGGGCAGGCGCAGGTCCCGTTGTCGGCACTGGCCGGCGAACGCTTCGTGGGCTATCCCTCCAACCAGGGATTCCACCTGCGCGACTGCATGGACGATGCCTGCCGCGCGGCGGGCTTCACCCCGCATGTGGTGCACGAGAGCGAGACCTCGCAGGTGCTGATCTGCCACATTGCCGCGGGTACGGGCGTGTCGGTGATTCCGGCGGAACTGCAGCAGCTCGAACACCTGGGCGGGGTGGTCTTCAAGTCGCTTGGCGAGAACGCGCCGCGCCTGGAGCACGGCATGGCATGGCTCGGGAGCAACCGGAATCCCGCGCTGCACAATTTGCTGGGGCTTGATCTGACGAAAAATCCGCCCACCGGCACCCAGTAGCACAATAGAGGGTTCGCGGCGATCCTGGGTGCCCATCCGCCCTGGCCGCCTCCCATCCCACTCACAGGTCTGCAATCCTTTCATTGACAAGGGCGGCATGCTATCGATTAGAGAGAAGTCCGGTTTGTCTCCCGCGCAGTTTGTTCTGAATGATGTCTTCGGCTATGAGCATTTCCGTGGCTCGCAGGAGGCGATCATCGAGCATGTGATCGCGGGCGGCGACGCTCTCGTGCTCATGCCCACCGGCGGCGGCAAGTCGCTGTGCTACCAGGTGCCGGCCATCGTGCGCCGCGATGCAGGCAAGGGCGTGGCGATCGTGGTGTCGCCGCTGATCGCGCTGATGCACGACCAGGTGGGCGCGCTGCACGAGGCGGGCGTCGAGGCCGCCTTCCTCAACTCCACGCTCGACTGGCCCGCGACGCTCGATGTGGAAAACCGCGTCTCGCGCGGCGAGATCACGCTGCTCTATGCCGCCCCGAGCGGGTGAACACCGACCGGTTCCTGGCGTTGCTCGACGGCCTGTACGAGCGCGGCCAGCTCGGCCTGTTCGCGATCGACGAGGCGCACTGCGTGAGTCAGTGGGGCCACGACTTCCGGCCCGAATACCGCATGCTGTCGGTGCTGCATGACCGCTATCCGGGCGTGCCGCGTATCGCGCTCACGGCCACGGCCGACGCGCTCACGCGCGTGGACATCGTCGACGGGCTCAAGCTGCAGGAGGCGCGCCAGTTCGTCAGCAGCTTCGACCGGCCCAACATCCGCTACACCATCGTCGAGAAGAAGGAGCCGCTCACGCAGCTGCTCAAGTTCATCCAGAACGAACACCTGGGCGATGCAGGCGTGGTCTATTGCCAATCGCGCAAGCGCGTGGAGGAACTGGCCGAGGCGCTCGTGCATGCGGGCATCACCGCGCTGCCCTACCACGCGGGCCTGCCGGCCGAGGTGCGGCAGCAGAACCAGGACCGCTTTCTGCGCGAGGACGGCATCGTGATGACGGCCACCATCGCATTCGGTATGGGCATCGACAAGCCCGACGTGCGCTTCGTGGCCCATGTGGACATGCCCAAGAACATCGAGGGCTACTACCAGGAAACCGGCCGCGCGGGCCGCGACGGTCTGCCCGCGGACGCCTGGATGGTCTATGGCCTGAACGACGTGGTGAACCAGCGCCGCATGATCGACGAGAGCCCGGCCACCGAGGAGTTCAAGCAGATCATGCGCGGCAAGCTCGACGCACTGCTGGGCCTGGCCGAGGCCACCGACTGCCGCCGCGTGCGCCTGCTCTCGTATTTCGGCGAGCATTCCGAGCCCTGCGGCAACTGCGACAACTGCCTGAACCCGCCCGAGGTCTGGGACGGTACCGACGCCGCGCGCAAGCTGCTCTCGACGATCTACCGCGTGCATGAGGCGAGCGGCATCACCTTCGGCACCGGCCACATCATGGACATCGTGCGCGGCAAGGACACCGACAAGGTGCGCCAGTTCGGCCACGAAAAGCTCTCCACCTTCGGCCTCGGAACGGATTATTCCGAGCCGCAGCTGCGCGGCGTGCTGCGCCAGCTGCTGGCCACCGGCGCGGTCGGCCTGCAGAAAGTCATGCTGGAGAGCGGCCACAGCTTCGACACGCTCAGCCTCACCAGCGGCTCGCGCCCCGTGCTGCGCGGCGAGCAGCAGGTGCTGCTGCGCGAGGCCATGGCGGGCGCGGGCAAACGCACCAAGAAGAAAAGCGGCGTCAAGCTGTCGGTCGCTGCGGAGAGCCTCAACCAGGACGGCCAGGTGCGCTTCATCAATCTCAAGGCCTGGCGCGCCGAGGTGGCGCGCGAGCACAATCTGCCGGCCTACGTGATCTTTCACGATGCCACGCTGGCGGCGATCGCCGAGCGCAATCCCGCGTCGCTCGAGGACTTGCAGGGCATCTCGGGCCTGGGCTCCAAGAAGCTGGAGGCCTATGGGGCGGAGGTGTTGCGGGTCTGCTCCAATCCGGCCGATACCTGAACGATTCGGGCAGGGCCGAGATACCTGTAGTCCGCTGCCTGGAATCTTCCCTCGCCACAAAATGTAACTCGTGGTTTAATTGGTCTACGAATGTAAATTTATGCTTCGTATTCATGTCGGTTATGTAAATCACGAGACACAAGAGTGAGGTAGAACAGCCATGTTGAAGAAAATCATTGCCTTGAGCGCACTGTTGGCCTGCGGCGCAGCGAGCGCCTTTGCTCCACAAGCGGGCACATGGGTCATCGATTCGGAAAACAACGGCCAGCCGGGGCGCGGTTTTGGCCTGGATGTACAGGACAGCACACTGGTGATGCAGATGTACGGCTACGAACAGAACGGGAATCCCACGTTCTATCTGAGCGCCGGCAGCTACACCAACGATCAGTACAGCGGCCCGCTCAACCAGTACCGCGGCGGGCGCTATCTCGGCAGCGGTGATCGCAATGGCACGCCGACAGGCAATGCCGGCACCGTGAACATGCGTTTCACTTCCGGCACGACGGGCTTCATCACCTTCCCGGGGGAGCCGGAAAAAGCCATCAGCCGCTACAACTTCGCCTATTCCAACAGCCCGCAAAGCCTGCGCGGCATTTGGCTGTTCACCCCGCTGACTTCCCTGGCACCGACATCGGACTTCGTGGCGCTTGACCAGATCATCGCCGGCACGAGCACCGGCAATGGCATCGTCGCCTCGCAAAATGGCCGTTTCGGTTGCGAGAACCAGATCTCCGGCGAATTGGCGGGCTCCGTGCTGTGCGTGCGTGTAACGGCCAGCGGCACGCTGGAGCGCGCGTACCGGATCATCTACAGCGTCAATGACGGTGAAGGGGTGATGATCAACAGCACGGGCAGCAGCTCGTGGATGGCGGTGGCACGTCGCCTGGGCAACACGTCGATGGTTGGTACGGGGCCGATCATCAAGTCGGAAGAAGCGGCTCAGATGGACGAAGAGAACCTGCGCAATCATTTGGCTTCGGCCGTGCAGTTGCTGCAAGGCCAATGATGCGCGAGTCGTGATGCGCGTGTAGTGCATGAGCGCCTGAAGAGGGCGCGTGAAGGGGCTGCAATATACTGTTTTTATAATCAGTGTTTTGCAGCCATTTTTCATGCCCACATCCGTACTCTCCCGCCACCACCGCACGCGCCTGATGCAGATCTGGCGCTCGGCGGGCTGGCCGTGCCAGGACGTGGTGGAGCTGGAACTGCTGGCCGCAGGGCTGCTCGCGAAGCAGGTGTCAGCCGAAGGCCACGAGATTCTGCGCCTGACCGATCTGGCCCTGCACCGGCTTGCCATGGCGCGCGAGCAGGGTCAGCGTTCGGCGAGCCTGCATGACCGCATCGCGCACCGGTTCACGCAGCAGCAATTGCTGCCTGCGGGGCGCATCGTCTGGCGCGAGCTGGCGTTGCGCGCGGCCGTGGAGGCGGACGAGCCGCACCAGACGAACCCTCCCGCACCGGCCGATGCCGCTGCCATGCTGTTCGGCGACGACGCCGCGCTGCCGGCGCCCGTGGTGCGCGCCGCCCGGCGGGTGTGGCGCGTGGCGCGGCCCGATCTGTTTTCCATCCGCAATACCTCGGTGCAAAGCTATCTTCAGCCGGTGGTGCACGAGGTGAAGGCCAGCCGCGCCGATCTGCTCTCCGATCTGCGCCACCAGGCCAAGCGCCGCGCCTACCAATGGCTCAGCGAGGAATGCTGCTACGTGTTTCCCAAGGGCATTGCCGAGCCCGAGGAGCTGCCCCAGGAATTCGGGGTCTGGGTGCTGCACGGTGATCCCGAGAATGGCCGCTTCGAGTTGCTGCGCGCGCCGCGCCACGCACCCTGCACGCTTCCATTCGCGGTATGGATGACGCTGTGCAAGGCGACCCCCGAGCGCTTCGACGAAGAGGCGCGCATTCAGCGGCAGTTGGGGGCGGCGGACGATGGTCCCGCCTGACGCAATGGGCGCGCCTGACTTTCGCATTGCGGTGCGTGAGCTCTGCGCCTTCACCGCCAAGCAGGGCGACCTGGATCTGCGCTTCACCCCCGCGCCGACAGCGCTCGAGGGCATGGACGGGCACCGCAAGGTGGCTGCCCGGCGCGGCGAGCACTTTGAGAGTGAAATCACGCTGTCTGCCCGATTCGAACAACTGGAGGTGCGCGGCCGTGCCGATGGCTTCGACGCCGGGCGGCATCGCATCGAGGAAATCAAGACGCACAAGGGCCGCCTCGACCGGCAATCCGCGGCGCTGCGCGAGCTGCACTGGGCGCAGGCGCGGGTGTACGGCTGGCTCATGTGCGTGGCGCGCGGCTTTGAGAAGATCGATGTCGCGCTGGTCTATTTCGACATCGATTCGGAGCGCGAAACGGAATTCGTCGAGTCGTGGACCGCCGACGCATTGCGCGGGCATTTCGAGTTGCAGTGCGGTCGCTTCATCGCCTGGGCGCGGCAGGAGGCGGCGCACCGGGAGGCTCGCGATCGGGCGCTGCGCAGCCTGGCCTTCGCGCACCGGGAATTCCGCACCGGCCAGCGCGATCTCGCCGAGGCCGTGTACCGCGCCACCACACAGGGCCGCGTGCTCCTCGCGCAGGCACCCACCGGCATCGGCAAGACGGCGGGCACGATCTTTCCCGCGCTCAAGGCCCTGCCGGGCCGGCAGATCGACAAGCTGTTCTATCTCTCGGCCAAGACATCGGGCAGGCAACTGGCGCTCGATGCCTTGCGTGACCTGCGGGAGCAGGGGGCCGCATCGATCCGCGTACTGGAGATGGTGGCGCGCGAGAAGTCCTGCGAGAACCCTGGCAGCGCCTGCCACGGCGATGCCTGCCCGCTGGCGCGTGGCTTCTACGACCGGCTGCCCGAGGCGCGCGCCGATGCCCTGGCGGAGCCCGCGCAACTGCTTGACCAGGAGAGCGTGCGCTCGGTTGCGCTGGTGCATGGCATCTGCCCGTACTACCTGTCACAGGAACTCGCGCGCTGGGTGGACGTGGTCGTCGGCGACTACAACTATTTCTTCGATTTCGGAGGCCTGCTGCTCGCGCTCACGCAGGCCAATGACTGGCGCGTGGCGCTGCTGGTGGACGAGGCCCATAACCTCATGGACCGCGCGCGCGGCATGTTCAGCGCCGTGCTCACTCCCGATGCGCTGAAACAGGCCATGGAGTCACCCACGGCCGCCGCCGCGCCGCGCGTGAAGAAGGCGCTGGCCGCGGTCAAGAAGCAGTGGGCCGCGCTGGACACGACCCAGGCAGACGACTACGCCGTGCACGCGGTGTTTCCCGAGGCCCTGCAAGGCGCGCTCGCCCAGTGCATGCAGGCGGTCGGTGAACATTTTGCAGACCACCCCGACACGGTGGACGCCGAGTTGCACGGCTTCCAGATGGAAGTGCTGCAGGTGCTGCGCCTGCTGGAGAGCATGGGCGACCATTCGCTCATCGACCAGCAGCGGCGCAAGCCGGATGCGAAGACCAACGCCAGCGCCAAAGCCCGCACGAGCGCCCGCGCGCCCGGGAGCGACATCAGCATCCGCAACCTTGTGCCCGCGCCACACCTCGCCAGCCGCTGGGAAGCCGTGCATGCCGCCACGCTGTTCTCGGCGACGCTCTCGCCCATGCATTTCCATGCCGACCTGCTGGGCCTGCCGCAGAACCATGTCGCGCTCGAAGTGGCCTCGCCCTTCAGCGCCGACCAGCTGGAGGTGAGGGTAGCGCGCCACATCTCCACACGCTATGCGCATCGCGGCGAATCCACGGCCCAGGTCGTGGAGTTGATCGCTCGGCAATTCGGCGAGCGGCCCGGCAACTATCTGGCGTTCTTCAGCAGTTATGACTACCTGCAGCAGGTGGCGGAAGCGTTGGGCCGCCGGCATCCGCAGATACCGCACTGGCTGCAGTCGCGCCGCATGGCCGAGGTGCAGCAGCGCGAGTTCCTGGCGCGCTTCACCGAAACCAGCCAGGGCATTGGCTTCGCGGTACTCGGGGGAGCCTTTGCCGAAGGCATAGACCTGCCCGGCCACCGCCTGATCGGTGCCTTTCTCGCCACCCTGGGCCTGCCGCAGTTCAACGCGGTGAACGAGCAGATCCGTCAGCGCATGGACACGCTGTTCGCGGGGCGCGGCCATGACTACACCTATCTTTACCCGGGCCTGCAGAAAGTGGTGCAGGCGGCGGGCCGCGTGATCCGCACGCCGCAGGACCGGGGCGTGGTGCATCTCATGGACGACCGGTTCGCGCGCACCGAAGTCAGGCGGCTGCTGCCCGCCTGGTGGGAGCTGCGGGGTGCATCGCGCTGACACAGCGTTTTCAAGGGGCTTTCAAAACGTTACCTGTACGCTGTCAACGGAGGCCGAACCGTGTCGGACAACGCCGCATCTTGCACAGCCGCATGCGGCAACGCACTTATCATCGGCCGCATGAACCCTGGCGACGCGCGTTGGAGCGCTCCTCGACCCCGTCGCCGGACATGTACAGATGACGGATGGACCACACAGGAAGGTGGAAGAAGATGTTCAGAAAAATCATCATCGCGGGCGCGATGCTCGGCTGGGGCCTGGCCCACGCCTTCGCTCCCCAGGCAGGCACCTGGGTTGTCACTGCCGAGAACAACGGCCGGCCGGGTCGCGGCTTCGGGCTGGATGTGCAGAACGGCACGCTGGTCATGCAGATGTATGCCTATGACACCAGCGGCTACCCGATGTTCTATCTCAGCGCGGGCCCCCTGGCCAACAATGCCTACAGCGGCGTGCTCAACAAGTACCGCGACGGCCGCTACTTCGGCAGCGGTGACCGCATCGGACGGGAGGATGGCAATGCCGGCACCGTCAGCATGCGCTTCATCTCGGGCACCAAGGGCTACATCACGTTCCCGAACGAGCCCGAGAAGGAGATCTCGCGCTTCAATTTCGGCTACACGAATGCGGCCGCACAGTTGCGCGGCATCTGGATGCTCTCGTCCGTGAGCCCCAATGGTTCGGCGCAGGACAAGCTCGACTATTTCTCCCTCACCGACGCCGTCCGGGGCTCGGACTACGGAACCGGTGCGATGGCATCGCGGGACCGTACCTACAGCTGCGAGAACCTGACCAGCGGCCCGAACTCGGGGCTGACGATGTGCCTGAAGTACGCGTCGGACGGTACTGCCGTGCGAGTGAACTTCTTCCACATCAGCATCAACGACGGAGAAGGCTGGGCGGGCCCGACGCCGCAGAGCGCCGACGATGTCCTGTACGTCAAGCGCGTCGCGGGACCGAACGGCGATTTCACCGGCATCTACTACAAGGACCAGCCGGTGGAGGAATCCGCGGAGCTGCAGGCCGCCAAGCTGCAGGCCCGCCAGGACGCCGCAGCGCAGCCGATCGACCGCAGGGAAAACAAGGACGGCCAGATCGAAATCCTGCCGCTGCAGCGCTAGTGCAAAACTCCCTGCCATCTGGCGAGGGTCTTGCAGAGGCGCCCAAGACGATCTCCACGCGGGTGTACGGGCGGCCGATTCCGGTCACAATCCCGGTCACAATCGGCGGCATCACATCGCATTCGCGCGGGAGACGTTGGCATGGCGGTCAGTGTTTTTGATCTTTTCAAGATTGGCATCGGGCCTTCGAGTTCGCATACGGTGGGCCCGATGCGCGCGGCGCGGCAATTCGTGCAGCGCCTGGCGCGCGGCGAGCCGCAGCTTGCCCATGTGGCGCGCATACGCTGTGTGCTCTATGGTTCCCTGGGCGCCACGGGCCGCGGGCATGCCAGCGATATCGCGGTGATGCTGGGGCTGGCGGGGTTCGCACCCGACACTGTGGATGTGGATGCCGTCGACGGCTTCATCGCGCGCGTACGCAAGGACGGGCGCCTGCCGCTGCCGGACGGCCCGGAGATCGCATTCCGGCAAGGCGTCGATTTGGTGCTCGACGCTTCGGTCACCTTGCCCTTTCACGCCAACGGCATGCGCTTCGAGGCCTGGGACGCCGAGGGCGTGCAGCTCGACTCGCAGGTTTACTACTCCGTGGGCGGTGGCTTCATCGTGAGCGAGGAGGCGGCCGGCGATGCGCAGCGCCAGGCGGCCATCGCCCCCGACACCGACATGCTGCCGTTGCCATTCCACAGCGGTGAACAGCTGCTTGCACAGGCGCGTGCGCATGGCGGCTCGATGGCCCGCGTGATGCGCACGAACGAGCGGCACTGGCGCAGCGACGCGGAGATCGACGCCGGGCTGCTCACCATCTGGCGGGCCATGCAGGCCTGCGTGGCGCGCGGTTGCGGCACGGGTGGCGAGCTGCCGGGCGGCTTTCGCGTGCGGCGTCGCGCACCCGCGCTGCACCAGGCCCTGGTGAACGCCCCCGATGTGAACGACGACCCCCTGCAGGTGATCGACTGGGTGAACCTGTTCGCGCTCGCCGTGAACGAGGAGAACGCAGCAGGCGGCCGCGTGGTGACCGCACCCACCAATGGGGCCGCCGGGATCGTGCCGGCGGTGTTGCATTACTACACGCGCTTCATCAAGGACTCGACCGAACAGGGCGTGATCGATTTCCTGCTCACCGCCGGCGCCGTGGGCATTCTCTACAAGGAGAACGCCTCGATCTCGGGCGCCGAGGTGGGATGCCAGGGGGAGGTCGGCGTGGCCTGCTCCATGGCCGCCGCCGGCCTGTGCGCGGTGCTGGGCGGCACGCCGGAGCAGGTGGAGAACGCCGCCGAGATCGGCATGGAGCACCATCTGGGCCTGACCTGCGATCCGGTGGGAGGATTGGTGCAGATTCCCTGCATCGAGCGCAATGCCCTGGCGGCGGTGAAGGCGATCAACGCCGCGCGCATGGCGCTGCGCGGGGATGGCACCCACCATGTGAGCCTGGACCAGGTGATCAAGACCATGCGCGAGACCGGCGCGGACATGATGACCAAGTACAAGGAAACCTCGCGCGGCGGGCTGGCCGTCAATATCGTGGAGTGCTGAGCGCGTGCTGGCTATGTCCAGGTTGGGGAAGATGCTCTAGAACGCGTCGTGTCCTTCGGCGATGGCCCGGATCCGCAGGTCCGCTCCCACCTGCGTGATCTCCTGGAACGCGAGCGTCGGTGCGTTCTTCAGCTGCGGCAGCGCAAGGCCTGAAAACGCGCCCTGGCCCTTGCCCAGGATGCGTGGCGCCATGTAGAGCAGGCACTCGTCCACGAGGTGCGCCTGCACCAGTGCGCCGTTCAGTGTTCCTCCGGCTTCCACATGCAATTCGTTGACCTCGCGTTGACCCAGGTCCTGCAGCATGGCCTGCAGGTCGACGCGTCCGTGCGCATCCGGCAGGACGATGACCGTGGCGCCCCGGGCTTCCAGGGCCGCGCGGCGTGCCGCATCCGGATGCGCGCAATAAATGAGCACTTCGCGCGGCACGGCGAGCGCCTTGGCACCGGGGGGCGTGCGCAGCTGGCTGTCCACGATCACGAGGCGCGGTTGCCTGGGCGTGTCGATGTTGCGCACATTGAGCAGCGGGTCGTCGGCCAGCATGGTGCCGACGCCGGTGAGGATGGCGCAGGCGCGGGCCCGCCAATGGTGCGCGTCGGCGCGGGCGGCTTCGCCGGTGATCCATTGGCTTTCGCCGTTCGCGAGCGCCGTGGCTCCGTCGAGCGACATGCCCGCCTTGAGCCGCACCCAGGGCTGCTTGCGCACCATGCGGCTGAAGAAGCCGATGTTCAGCGCCCTGGACTGCTTGCCGGCGCGGGCGTCGATGTCCACGGTGACGCCCGCCGCACGCAGCCGCTCGAACCCTTGTCCCGCGACGCGCGGATTGGGGTCGAGGATCGCTCCGACCACATGGCCGATGCCCGCGGCGATCAGCGCGTCGCAGCAGGGGCCCGTGCGCCCATGGTGGGAGCAGGGCTCGAGCGTGACATAGGCCGTTGCACTACGCACGTCATGGTTCCTCGCGGCCGCATCCCGAAGGGCCATCACCTCCGCATGCGGGCCGCCCGCGCGCTGGGTGAAGCCGCTGCCGAGCACCGTGTGGCCATCGTGCGCGACGATCACGCAACCCACGCGCGGGTTGGGGTTGGATATGTAGAGTGCATGGGCAGCGAGGGCCAGCGCCTGCTGCATGGGGTCGTGGGCGTCGGGAATGTCGGGGGTGGGAGCGTCGTGGCTTGTCATGGCGATGCCATGTTACTTGAGGGGCGCCTGGCCCAGGGATTCACATCACTTGAGATGGCGCCAGCCGGGCCGCAGCATGATGGTCGGGATGCTGCTCGTGGTGTCGCCCTGTCCGTCGAGGCCGATGCGCTTCTCGCCCGTCCGCGTTGTCAGCCGGATCTCGTGCGCGGGGGCTGTGGAGCGCACCACGTGGCCGTCATCCGCGGTGATGCGGCCATCACCGTCGGCATCCATCGTGCGGGCTTGTGACGGTGCGCCCGTGGCGATGTGGATCCAGGTGCGGTAGGTTCTGGCGCTGCCTGGAACATCCTCGCAGGGCTGCGCGAGTGCCGGGGCCGTGGCAGGGCTCGCCTGGGGTGCCTTGGCCGACGAAGGCTGGGCAGGAACCTGGCTGATGATCTCCAGCACCTGACCTCCATCGGGAAAGCGCAGGCTCTGCAGCACGCGCTCGCGTGATTGGGGCAAGTCGACGTACCAGCCCTTGCGCTGGTCCGCGGAACAGGGTGTCTCGACGCAGTAGGCGAACGGCGTACTCTGGACGGACCCATACGACGGGCCGGCCGGGCGGTCGCCGTCCCGTAGCTTCTGCTCCATGAGCTCGCTGCGAGAACGTGGCGCTGTGGGCCGGCGGGGGAGTGAGGCATCGATGACGACCTTGCCTTGATCCGCCCCCTGCCCGGCAAGCGCATAGCGCGTGTAATCCATGATGGCGTAGACAGACTGCACCGAGTGGTCGCTGCGATCCGCGTCGGTCAGGGCGCGGCCGGTGCCGAAGGCGACCAGCAGGCCGCCGGCCTGCGGATGCACGCGCAGCACGGGGGCCGCAGTGATGGGTTGGGGTCTGCCATCACGTGCCGCCGAGTACAGCGCGGCGCCCTGGTTGGCGACATGCCAGCGGCTGTCGGACGCCGCTGCAATGTCGAACTTCCAGAGGTTGCCCTGAAGGTCTCCTGCATAGACGAAATCGGGAATCCCGTCGCCATTGACGTCGAGGAACTGGGGGGCGGAAAGCCCATTCCCGGGCTCTTCCGGTCCCGTGGGCACCGCCTCCATTTTCAGCAGCTCGCGCAGGCCGTCGAGATACTGCACCAGCAATACCGGGCGTTCCCGGCGGCTGTTGTAGCCATTGCCCACAATGGCCGCCCAGCGGCGGTTGTTGGTCCGCGTGATCTGCAGCGTGCGCCGTGCATTTGCTTCGCTCGGCGTGGGGTGGGCGAAGATGTGGCCGATGTCCGGGTCGCTGCCATCGGTGCGGTCCATCACCACCAAGTCCGTGGCCAGCGATTCACGGAAACGATCCGACCCGGGGTCGGTGACGTCGAGGAGGAAGTATCCGGGCCCTCCCGCACCCAGGGTACCCATCAGCAGCGTCTTCCACGCCGGGGCTCCGAGCGTCGTTCCCAGGTCCGCGTCCCCGGTGAAAGGTGAACCATCGACAAGGTAGCGGTGGGTGTAAGCATGGTCGGCCAGCAGCGGCAGGTGACGGTAGACCCCCTGCGGCACATAGGCGATGATTTCCTCGCCGGTGGCGGCGGCAAAGCCATGCAGCATGCCGTCGTTGCCGCCCACGTAGAGCATCGCGGGCCGGTTCGCATGGCGCGCAGCGAACTCGCGATAGCTTTTGTCGGCATATTCCGCGGCCGGCCTGCCCACATGCCAGATCCGCGAGTGCACGATGTCGCCCTGGCGGGATGCGCGCGGGCGAAAGCCGCTCGCGGCGCTGGCGGATTCATGGGTGCGCGCTCCGCGAAGATAGTCGAGCAGGCGTGGCCCGTGGTCCGCATCGCGGTCCGGCGGCTGCAGCATCCCTTGCTGGGTTCTGGAAAGCTGTGTGCCTTCCTCGATCGTCCATCGGAATGGCACGCCGTGTTCGCCGTTGTGCGAGAGGATCAGGCGCCCGTCGATGCCGGGCAAGGCGTCGAGGCGGTCCGCGGTGGTGCGGTGGGGGCGCCAGGGGCGGTCGGCGGTGACGCCCCAATCGGGATGGGGTTCGATGGCAAGGGGATGGGCTGCGGAAGGAGCGGCGAAGACGCGGTGGGCGAACAGGTAGCCGGACCAGGCCTGCGGGTTGTAGGCACTGGCGAAGCCGGTGCCGGCCGGCATTCCGCTGACCGTGGTGATGCCGCTGACAGCCTCTGTGCACCGCAATGTGGCCTCGGCGGGTGCCTGCGAAAGCGGCAACGGCTCCGCGTGCGGTGCCCGTGCAAGGCCGATGCCGGCGAAGATGCCCAGGATCAGTGCCTGCGGGCCATTGGTGATGCGGAGCATGGATTTTCCTTCTCTCCCCGGTTTCCGTGCCTGACGTGTTCGGATCGGATTCATGGATTCACTCTTGCGGCCGCAGCGTCACGATCGACTGCAGCACCACTTCGGTTCCCCTTTTTCTGCCGCGTGCCAATGCGGTGATGCGGTAGATCCATGGGCGCTGGGGGTCGGGCGCATGGGCGGCCATGTGTGCCGAGCCTTCGTATCCGGCAAGCAGCGCAATCTGGCCACCGGCATAGGGCAGCACTTCGACCCAGTACCAGGCGTCTGGAGAGTCCTGACCTGCGAACAACGGATGGGTCGAAGCACCGGCCGTCGCGCCCGTGTATTGGCCGTAGCGCGCGGCGGTATCGTCGGCCAGCATCAGGGCAAGACGCTCGGGGTCGTTCCAGAAATCCTGGGCACCACTTCTTTTCCTGCAGATACCGGAGCGGCAGCCGGTGGGAAGACCATCGAGCCGGGCGAGCATGTCCGCCAGCTCGGATGCATCGGACGGGAAGTGCTCCGCCGCTGCCCTGCGGCCGTCCGCGCCAAGGCCGCGAATATCCATCTCCGCGTCCAGCAGTGCGGCCTCTGCGGCCTCGAACGCCCTTTGGTAGTCGGCATCGTTGCGGATGAGGAGTTCATGGAACAGCGTGACACGGGCCGAGCCGATCGCCAGCAGCATCGTCATCAGCACGATGACCATCACAACGGGAAGCGACAGCCCTCTCTCGGCCCGGGACGGGGCGGCGGTATGTCGCATGTATCGCATGTGCCGCATGGGTCACCACCCCTGAGGCCGGATGGCGAACAGATGGCGCGTGACATGGACCAGCCGGTGGCTCCGGACGGGCTGTTCGCCGTTGCATCGCCGGTAGGGACGGTGGGTGTCCGGCAGGGCGGCACGCGGACTTTCGATTTCCAGGCAGACCTCGACCGCGCGGACGACGGCTCGCCCCCTGGCCACCATGGCGGAGTCGAGGTCGCTTGCATCAACATAAAAAAGTGAGTATTCGCTTTCTTGCTTTTGGTCAAAAGACTGGACCAGCATGCGTACCGCGAAACCTTTCACGTGGCTGATCATGGGCTGGGGAGAGCCGGCCACTCCGGTGCACATCAACTGGCCGTCCCGGACAAAGAAGGTGCTGGTGATGATGCTTGCGAGCAGGCGATTGCTCGTGTTCTGGCCCAGGCAGTCATGCTGCTGGGATCCCCGGATCGTGCTGTTGGGGCTCTTGAAGAGGTCCTCGGTGGGATTGGCGTGGCGCAACTGCAGCGTGGCGCCCGTGGATTTCGCTACCACGGGTGCGGCAACGGAGGGCCCCATCGTCGGAGTGCCGTTCGCGTCCGGGCGGGCCTCGGGCGCTGGCTCGAACACCACGGCGCCTTGCTGAGTGGCGTCTCCTGCGGAGAGGGCGGGTTGCAGATCGAGCGCTGCGCTGCCCGCCTGGCGGATCTGCAATCCGATGATGCGCAGAGCGGTGGTGGCATCCTGCTGCATGGCGATCGCGTCGCCGGTGATCTCCGAAAGCGCCCGGGAGATGTGCAGTGCATTGAGCGCCGTCGCGCATATCAGCAGTCCGATGGCGAGCCCGATCATGATTTCCAGCAATGCCGCTCCCGTGGGAAGGCACCTGGGATGTCTGGGCAGGGGAGGCGTCATCTGCATGCTCCCGCCGGGCATGGAGGAGGCAGGGAAATGGTTTGCAGGTAGCAGGCATGGTCGGCCGGGCAGGCATGCTCCTGGGCCGCCTCGAACCTGTCTTCCCCAGACGGCAGGACATCGGATTTCCATGCGATGAGCACGCCGATCTGCCGTGTTCCGTGGGGAGCCGCATCGTCGACGGCGAAGACGAGCGCCTTGCCCATGCCCGGGGTGGAATCGACGGCCTCGTGCCATTGCGCCGTATCGCTTTGCGCCAGTTGGGCAGTGGTGCACGGGAGGGAAAGGCAGGCATCCGCGCTGCCGGGCACGGCCTCGGAGGTGTAGATGGAGACGTGCTCGGAGGCCCGTGGGTTGGCGCGGATGCGCTCCCCCAGGTCCTCGATCAGCCGGATGGCCTGCGAACGGCGGATGCCCGCCTGTGCATCCCGCAGGGTGCGCATGTGGATGGAGATCACGCTGAACAGGCCGAGGCTGACGATCAGCAGGGCGGCCAGGGCTTCGAGCAGCGCGGTTCCGTCTTGATGGCTACGGATGGGCATGGAATTCCACACATCAAAGGAAAAGGGCGATGACGGGAGTGCGTCATCGAGGGTGCTATTGAGCCGCCGTGTGGACGGATTCGAAACGCCGTTGGCTGAAGATCACTGCAATTGATTCCAGATTCGCGACGTTGATTGATGTTTTTCAATGCCGGGCCGCGTCGGAGCGCGCCATGCGACGCCACTGCGGGAAGTCAGTGCACGGGCGGGCAGGACATGGTTGCTTCCATGCCGCGTGAGGGTCTTTCAGTTTGTGAAAGGGGCGCTTGCGAACTATGCGATTGCGCGCCATCCCCCGCATTGCAAGATGGAAACCTCTTTTTTTGACCCGAGCGGCGTTCGCCTTCCTGGTGAGCGCCGTGCACTCCCAGGCGATGCATGAGCGATATCCCACCTCCGACGATCGATGACAAGCAACTGGCGCACCTGCGCAGCTGGATCGGCAAGAGCGAAACCACCCCTGACCTGATCACCCCCGCGCCCGTGCGCAGCCTCTCGGCCACGCTCGACCGTGATGATGCCGCGCCAGGGGCGGGCACGGTGATCGCGCCACTCTGGCACTGGCTGTACTTTCTTCCGCATGCGCGCCAGAGCGAGATCGGCGCTGACGGCCACCCGACCCGCGGCGGCTTCCTGCCCCCCGTACCGCTGCCGCGCCGCATGTGGGCCGGCGGCCGGCTCGTGTGGGAGACGGGCAACCCGCTGGAGGTCGGGCAGAGCGTCGAACGTGTCTCGACCATCCGGTCCGTCGATCACAAGGCAGGACGATCGGGCGAACTGCTGTTCGTGCTGGTGGAGCACCGCTTTTCCAATGAGCGCGGCCTTGCGCTGACCGAGGAGCACGACATCGTCTACCGCGCGGCTGCGGCACCCGGCGCCCCCGAGCCTGTACCGCAGAGGCCGCCGCAGGACGGGCAGGCGGCATGGTCGCGGCGGATCGTGCCGGACGACGTGCTGCTGTTCCGCTATTCGGCGCTCACCTTCAATGGCCACCGCATCCACTATGACCGCAAGTACGTGACCGAGGTGGAGGGCTATCCGGGCCTGATCGTGCACGGCCCGCTGATCGCCACGCTGCTGCTCGACCTGCTGCGCCGTCATCTGCCGGGAGCGGCGGTGCGCGCGTTCTCGTTCAAGGCCGTGCGTCCCACCTTCGACCTGAACGCCTTCAGCGTGCATGGCAGGCCGTCCGCGGACGGCCGCACGGTCCTGCTCTGGGCGCAGGACCACGATGGGTGGCTGACCATGCAGGGCACCGCCGAACTCGCCTGAGGCGAGTGGCCTCCGAACCGCCGAGACAGACAACGATGATCGAACAGACACTCTCGAACAACTACCCCGAAATCCGCGACGCCATCCGCGCGCTGTGCGCGGAATTCCCCGATGAATACTTCCGCAAGGTGGACGAGGCGCGTGCCTACCCCGAGCAATTCGTGGATGCGCTCACGCGGGCCGGCTGGCTTGCCGCGCTGATTCCCGCCGAATACGGCGGCTCCGGACTGGGGCTTGCCGAGGCCTCGGTCATCATGGAGGAGATCAACCGCTCGGGCGGCAACTCCGGCGCATGCCATGGCCAGATGTACAACATGGGAACGCTGCTGCGCCACGGCTCCGAGGCTCAGAAGCAGAAGTACCTGCCGAGGATCGCGTCGGGCGAATGGCGCCTGCAGTCCATGGGCGTGACGGAGCCGAGCACCGGCACCGACACCACCCGGATCAAGACCACGGCGGTGAAGAAGGACGGCCGCTACGTCATCAACGGACAGAAGGTCTGGATCAGCCGCGTCCAGCACAGCGACTGGATGATCCTGCTGGCGCGCACCACGCCGCTCGCCGACGTGAGGAAGAAGAGCGAGGGTATGTCGATCTTCATGGTTGACCTGCGCGAGGCCGAGAAGAGCGGCATGACCGTGCGGCCGATCCTCAACATGGTCAACCACGAGACCAACGAGCTGTTCTTCGAGAACCTCGAGATCCCCGAGGAAAACCTGATCGGAGAGGAGGGCAAGGGCTTCAAGTACATCCTCGACGGGCTGAACGCGGAACGCACGCTTATTGCGGCCGAGTGCATCGGCGACGGCTACTGGTTCATCGACCGGGTGACCCACTACGTCAAGGACCGCACGGTGTTCGGCCGGCCGATCGGCCAGAACCAGGGCGTGCAGTTCCCGATCGCCGATGCGTTCATCGAGATCGAGGCCGCCAACCTGATGCGCTGGAAGGCCTGCGAGCTGTTCGACCGGCATGAGCCCATGGGGGCGCAGGCGAACATGGCCAAGTACCTGGCGGCCAAGGCCAGCTGGGAGGCGGCCAACGCCTGCCTGCAATTCCATGGCGGCTTCGGCTTTGCCAGCGAATACGACGTGGAGCGCAAGTTCCGCGAGACGCGCCTCTACCAGGTCGCGCCGATCTCGACCAATCTCATCTATTCGTACGTGGCCGAGCACATCCTCGGACTGCCGCGCTCGTTCTGAAGGTGCCCGCCATGCCATCCCACCAGAACACAGGCCGCGGCAGCGGTCCACGCCCGCTCGACGGCATCACCGTGGTGTCGCTGGAGCATGCGGTGGCCGCGCCGTTCTGCACGCGCCAGCTGGCCGACCTGGGCGCGCGCGTCATCAAGGTGGAGCGGCCGGGGGCCGGAGATTTCGCGCGCGGATACGACCAGCGCGTGCTCGGCCAGTCGTCGCACTTCACCTGGATCAACCGAAGCAAGGAAAGCCTCGCGCTCGATCTCAAGCAGCCGCTGGCGCTCCAGGCGCTGATGCAGCTCCTGGGCGAGGCCGACGTGCTGGTGCAGAACCTCGCTCCGGGCGCCGCCGCGCGCATGGGGCTGTCGTTCGAGGCGCTGCGCGTGCAATTCCCGAGGCTCATCGTCTGCGACATCAGCGGCTATGGGGCGGATGGCCCCTACCGCGACAAGAAGGCGTACGACCTGCTGATCCAGAGCGAGGCCGGCTTTCTGTCGATCACGGGAACGCCCGAGACGCCGAGCAAGGCAGGCATCTCGGTGGCCGACATCGCGGCAGGCATGTATGCCTACACCAACATTCTGTCGGCGCTGCTGCTGCGCGGGAGGACGGGTGAGGGCAGCCACATCGACGTGTCCATGCTCGAGGCGCTGGGCGAGTGGATGGGCTATCCCATGTACTACGCGCACGACGGCGCACCGCCGCCGCCGCGCACCGGTGCATCGCACGCCAGCATCTATCCGTATGGCCCGTTCGTCGCGGGCGATGGCGGCACCGTGATGCTGGGACTGCAGAACGAACGCGAATGGCAGGCGTTCTGCGACAAGGTGCTGGAGCGCCCCGAGCTGGCCCGCGACGCACGCTTTGACAGCAACGCACAGCGCAACCGGAACCGCGATGCACTGCAGGCCGAGATCCTGCTTATCTTCGGTGCGCTCACCGCCGGGCAGGTGGTGCAGCGGCTGGATGCCGCGGGCATCGCCAATGCGCACGTGAACGACATGGCCGGGCTCTGGGCGCATCCGCAGCTCGAGGCCCGCCAGCGCTGGCGCACGGTGAACACCCCCGCTGGCGACGTGCAGGCCTTGTTGCCGCCAGGCCTGAACAGCGCGTTCGACTATCGCATGGATGCGGTGCCCGCAGTGGGCGAACACACGGCCCGCATCCTGGCCTCGCTCGGCCTGAGCGGCGAGCAGATCGATGCCGTGATGAACCACGGCAAGGTGGCCGACTGAATGCCGGCCGCCCGTCACCAGGAGACATTGTGATGAAACAGGAAACCGTCGCCGGCATTCAACCGCTGACGTCATTTGCAGCCAGCCTGCGCTGGCAGGACATCCCGCAGGAGGTGCAGCGCAAGGCCGAGGACCTCGCCGTGGATTGGTTCGGCTCGGTGCTTGCGGGACAGAATGCGCGCCCGGTGAGGGCCCTTGCCAGTTTCGCGCTTTCGCAGGGGCCGCGCCAGGGCGACTGCGAAGTCATAGGGCAACGTGCAGGCACGTCGCCGATGATGGCCGCGATGGCGAACGCAGCGGCGTCGCATGTGGCGGAGCAGGACGACGTGCACAACGGATCGGTGTTCCATCCGGCCGCGGTCGTGTTTCCGCCCGCGCTGGCCGTGGCGCAGAGCATCGGCGCGAGCGGCGAGCGCTTCATGGCGGCCTGCGTTGCCGGCTACGAGGTTGGCATCCGCGTGGGCGAGTTCATGGGCCGCAGCCACTACCGCATCTTCCACACCACCGGCACCGTCGGCACCATCGCCGCCGCTGCGGCTGTCGGCAACCTGCTGGAGCTCACCCCGCAGCAGATGCAGCATGCCTTCGGCTCGGCAGGCACGCAGGCGGCGGGCCTGTGGGAGTTCCTGCGCACCGCGGCGGACAGCAAGCAGCTGCATACGGCACATGCCGCATCGGCCGGCCTGGCTGCGGCCTACCTTGCGCGCGACGGTTTCACCGGCGCCCAGGACATCTTCACGGGCCCGCAGGGCATGGCCGCGGGCATGTCCACCGATGCGGATGCCTCCAGGCTGACCGACGGCCTGGGCACGCGGTGGGCCACGCCCGAGACCTCGTTCAAGTGGCATGCATCATGCCGCCACACGCATCCCGCGGCGGACGCTCTGCTGCAGGTGCTTGAGCGCAACCAGCTGACCCCGGCCGACATCGCGCGGATCACCTGCCATGTGCACCAGGGGGCGATCGACGTGCTGGGGCCCGTGGTGTCGCCAGCCACGGTGCACCAGAGCAAGTTCTCGATGGGCACGGTACTGGCCATCGCGGCGCGTTTCGGCCATGCCGGCCTGACGGAGTTCGACGAGCAGTTCCTTGCTCCCGACACCGTCGCGCTGCGCGACAAGGTGCACATGGTGCTCGACGACGAGGTCGATACCGCCTATCCCCGGCGCTGGATCGGCAAGGTGACCGTGGTGACGACGGACGGCCGCACGCTGCACGGCCGTGTCGATGAACCCAAGGGCGACCCCGGCAACACGCTGTCGCGTCAGGAGATCACGGACAAGGCGCTGCGCCTTGCCGCCTACGGCTGCGACGTGCCCGAAGAGAAGGTGCGCGCGGCGGTGCAGGGCCTCTGGGACATTGCCAAGGCCAGGCACGTCGTGCGGTTGATCGGCTGAGACACGCACGGCGCGCGGAGAAGAAAAGCAGGAAGAACCGCCACCGTTTGATGCCACCGCGCAGCAAACGGCCCATCCACAGAGCATTCCAAGGAGACATAGCATGCCATTCACGTCCATTCCGCATTCCCTCGCATGGCCTGTCGGGCGCCGCAAGCCGCTGACCGCAGTGCGTGGCATCTCTGGCTGCGCATTTGCGGGCCTTGCGCTCGCGGGCGCGTTCACGATTTCGGCGCATGCTGCCGGATACCCCGACAAGTCGATCGTCATGGTCGTGCCCTACAGCGCGGGCGGTCCCACCGACGTGGTGGCGCGGCTGCTGGCCGTGCCGATGGGCCAGTCGCTCGGCCAGACCGTGGTCGTGGAGAACACCGTGGGCGCGGGCGGCACGATCGCACCGGCGCGCGTGGCGCGCGCCCGGCCCGACGGCTACACCATCCTGATCCACCACATGGGCATGGCGACGGCACCCGCGCTGTACAAGAAGCTGCCCTATGACCCGCTCAAGGACTTCGAATACATCGGGCAGGTGCTCGACGTGCCGATGACGCTGCTCTCGCGCAAGGAGTTTCCGGCCAGCACCTTCCCCGAGCTGCTCGACCATGTGAAGAAGCACCAGGACAGCGTGACCATGGCGCATGCGGGAACGGGTGCGGTGTCGCAGCTGTGCAGCCTGCTGTTCATGAACCAGGTGGGGGTGAAGCTCACCACGGTTCCCTACAAGGGCGCGGGCCCGGCCATGAACGACCTGATGGGCGGGCAGGTCGATCTGCTGTGCGACCAGACCACGCAGACGGTGCCCGTGATCCAGGACGGAAAGCGCGCCAAGGTGTTCGGCGTGACGACGCCCAGGCGCCTCGCGTCACTGCCCGCCATTCCCACGCTGGACGAACAGGGGCTCAAGGGCTTCGACGTGAAGGTGTGGCATGGCATGTACGCGCCGAAGGGTACGCCGCGGGAGGTCGTCGAGAAGCTGAACAAGGCCCTGAATGCCGCCCTGGTGGACGACAACGTGAAGAAGCGCATTGCCGAACTGAGTTCGGACCTGGTGTCGCCGGACAAGGCGACGCCCGAGAGCCTGCGCACGCACCTGGCCGCCGAAGTGGATCGCTGGGGAAGGTGATCCGGGCGGCCGGCGTCAGCGCGGAGTGATGCCTGCCCTACTTCTTTCCATTCCTTCCCTCCCTCCGACCCTTTTCCCCTGCCATTCCCGTTTCGCCGGGATGGCGAAGGGAGGGGCCGCCCGATGATTGTTTCATGTCCGCCCTGATTGCCTCCGCCAACTCCTTCCTGTTCGTTCCCGCCAGCCGTCCCGACCGTATCGCCAAGGCCCTCGCTTCGGGTGCCGACATGGTGATTGCAGACTGGGAGGACGCCGTTTCCCCGTACGACAAGGATGCTGCTCGCACCGCCCTGATGGCCGCATGCGGGGCATGGGCAGCGATCGATCGATCGCGCCTGCTGGTTCGCATCAACGCGGCCGGCACGCCGTGGCACGGCGCGGACGTGCAGGCGCTCAAGGCGCTCGTGCAGATGGGCGTGGCGGGTGGCTGCGTGCCCAAGGCGGAGTCGGCGGAAGTGCTCGAGCGCATTGCCGGGATCGGCGGTGAGGCCTGCGCGCTGCTGGCCCTGGTCGAGAGTGTGGCGGGGCTGGATGCCGTCGATGTCCTCGCGCGCGTGCCGCAGGTGGCGCGCATCGCCTTTGGTCACCTCGATTTTCAGGTGGATGCCCGCATGCAGTGCGGGGCGGATGAAATCGAACTGCTGCCGGTTCGCATGTCCATCGTGCTCGCATCGCGCCGCGCGAACCTGCCGCCGCCGATCGACGGCGTGACCGTCGACACGCGTGATGCGCCGCGCATTCTCGGCGACGCGCGGCGCGCACAGCGCATGGGGTTTGGCGGCAAGCTTTGCATCCACCCGGCGCAGGTGGCTGCCGTGAACGAGGTGTACGCGCCCACGGCGACCGAGGTGGAATTTGCACGGAAGGTCCGGCATGCCATGCAGCAGGCCGATGGCGGCGTGTGCGTGGTCGAGGGGCGGATGATCGATGCACCGGTGCTGAGGCTCGCGGAGCAGACACTCGCGCGGCACGACTGGGCGCAGCAGCGCATGGGCGCGTCACGCAACTGACACCTCCTGCGCCGCCATTGGCGGCCATCTCCTACTCCGGACACGTGGCCGGGCACGTATGCTGCCCGCAGGTTTCGGTTCCGGAGCCATCGGCCGGGCGCATGCCGGGTCTGTGTGTCAGTCAAGCAACTCAACAGGAGATCGACATGTCGGCTTTTCTCTGGTTCATCATCGTGGGCGGCATCGCGGGCTGGTTGGCGGGGCTCGTCATGAAGGGCGGCGGCTACGGCATTCTGGGCAACATCGTCATCGGCATCATCGGTGCGGTGCTCGGAGGCTGGGTGTTCGGTGTGCTGGGCCTGGGATCGGGCGGAGGCCTGATCGGCAGCATCCTGGTGGCCTTCGTCGGCGCGGTGATCCTGATCTTCCTTGCCCGGCTCATCAAGCGCGCATGAGGGCGGTGCCCGTTCCGCAAGAAAAAAAACCGCGCAGGGCCTGCGCGGTTTTTTTGTCTTCGGCGCAGACGCTCAGGTGCGTGCCGGCCGCATGTTCATCTGCGCCTCGGGTGCGGCACGCCGCTGGTCCCTGCCGATCATCGCGGCGCACCATGCCGATACCAGGCCTGCGAACAGCACATAGGCGCAGATGAGCCATGGCTGGCCGCCGTTCACCTTGAGCAAGGCGGTGGCGATGATCGGTGTGATGCCCGAGGCAAAGATCCCCGAGAACTGGTAGACGAACGAGATGCCGGTGTAGCGCACCTTGGCGTCGAACAGGTCGCAGAACAGCGCGGCCTCGGGAGCGTAGACCATGGCGTAGAGGATGCCGAACGGGATGACCGTGGCCAGCCAGATCATCATCATGTTGCCGTTGCTGGTGCTCATCAGCCAGAAGGCGGGGAACGACACCACGCCGGTGATCAGCGAACCCCACATGTACATGCGGGCACGTCCCATGCGGTCGGACATCCTGCCGAAGAACGGAATCGCGAAGCACATCACGATGGCGGCCGCCATCACGCCGATCAGGGCTTCGGAGCGCGAGATCTTGACCGTGGTGGTGAGGTAGGTGATCGAGAACACACCGAAGATGTTGAAGAACACGCCGTCGATGTAGCGGGCACCCATGCCCTTGAGCACGTTGCCGGGATAGCGGCGCATCATGTCCATGAACGGAATCGCGGTCTCCGCATTGCGCTCCTTCACGGCAGCGAATTCGGGCGTCTCCTTGACGTGCAGGCGGATGAACATGCCCACCGCCACCATCAGGCCCGACAGCAGGAACGCGACGCGCCAGCCCCAGGACATGAACTGCTCATCGGTCAGGAAGTACGACAGCGCACCGACCACGCCCGAGGCCATGAACAGGCCCAGCGCCAGGCCGATCTGCGGCAGCGACGCATAGAAGCCGCGCTTTTCCTTGGGCGCATACTCATATGCCATCAGCACGGCGCCGCCCCATTCGCCGCCCAGGCCGATGCCCTGGGCCACGCGCAGCAGCAGGAGCAGGATCGGCGCGCCGATCCCGATCTGTGCATAGGTGGGCACCAGGCCGATCAGGAAGGTGGCGACGCCCATGATCATCAGGGTCATCACCAGCATGCTCTTGCGGCCGATCTTGTCGCCGAAGTGGCCGAAGATCACCCCGCCCAGCGGCCGCGTGACGAAGCCGACCGCGAACGTGGTGTAGGCCAGCAGCGTGGAGATCAGGGGATCGTCGCTGGGGAAATAGAGTTTGTTGAAAACGATGCCGGCGACCACGCCATACAGAAAGAAGTCATACCACTCGATGGTGGCGCCGACGATGGCGGAGGTGACGACTTTGCGAATGACTTTCGGGTCGACGGGTTGTTGCGAGTTGGCCATTTTTTGTCTCCGGTTGTGGCGGCATGGGATGCGCTGCCGCGCTCCCTGCCGCCGTTTTGATTTCTCTTCTTCTCTTGCTGGAATTCCGGTGCCGCGGGGTCTCTCAGGCCGCGGCGAGCTGCCTTGCGTCTTCGCGGATCATGTCGGCCGCCTTCTCGGCCATCATCACCACAGGCGCATTGGTATTGCCCGACACCAGCGTGGGCATGACGGAGCAATCCACGACGCGGATGCCCTTCACGCCATGGACGCGCAGTCGCGAATCGACCACGGCCATGGCGTCGTGTCCCATGCTGCAGGTGCCGCTGGGATGGAAAATGGTGGCGCCGTTGTTGCGGCAGAACTCGAGCAGCTCGTCGTAGGACTGCGTGTCGCGCCCCGGTTTCACCTCGCGCTTGACATAGGGGCGCATCGCATCCGATTCGGCGATCGCGCGTGCGGCGCGCACGGCGGCCACGTTGGTGTCGCGGTCGAGCTGGGTGTCAAGGTAGTTCGGCTGCATGGATGGCGGCTGCAGCGCATCGCGTGAACGGATGCGCACGTAGCCACGCGACTCGGGTCGCAGCTGGCACACCGACATGGTGAATCCCGAATACGGATGCACCTTGCCTCCCGCCATGTCGGCCGACAGCGTGGAGACGTGGAACTGGATGTCGGGCGTTTTCGTGACGGGCCTGCCGTGATCGTCGCGCAGCGCATGCATGAAGCAGCCGCCCTGGTTGATGCCCACCGCCAGCGGTCCCGAGCGGTGGATCAGCCATTCCAGGCCGAGCCGCGCCTGCCCCAGCAGGGTATTGAGCTGGTCATTCGTCGTGATCGGCTTGGTGCACTCGAAGCCCAGGCGGATCTGCAGGTGGTCCTGCAGGTTCTCGCCCACGCCGGGAAGATCGTGTGCGACGGGAATGTCCAGGCTCTCCAGCAGCTTGCGCGGCCCGATGCCCGAGAGCTGCAGCAGCTGGGGCGACTGGATGGCGCCCGCCGACAGGATCACTTCCGCGCCCGCCATCGCGGTCCTTGCCTGGCCGTGCTGCTGATAGTTCACGCCGACCACCCGCTTGCCGCGCAGGACGAGCCCGGTTGCCTGGGCGTTGGTTTCGATGCGCAGGTTCGGGCGCTTCTTTGCCTCGGTCAGGTAGCCCTTGGCGGTGCTGCAGCGCAGGCCGTTGCGCGTGGTGAGCTGGTAGTAGCCCGCGCCTTCCTGCGATGCGCCGTTGAAGTCGTCGGTGCGCGGCACCCCCTTTTCCACGGCACCGGCGATGAATGCCTCGATCAGTTCATGTCGCGCCCCGATGTCGGACACCAGCAGCGGCCCCTTGCCGCCATGGAACGGGCTGTCGCCACGCTCGTTGCCTTCCGACTTGATGAAGTAGGGCAGCACGTCCGCGAACGACCAGCCCTCGTTGCCCAGCGCTGCCCAGTGATCGTAGTCCTCGGCCTGGCCGCGGATGTAGATCAGGCCGTTGATCGAGCTCGAGCCACCCAGGGTCTTGCCGCGCGGCCAGTAGATGCGGCGGCCGTTCATGTTGGGGTCGGGGTCGGTCTCGAACTTCCAGTTGTAGACCGGGCTCCACATCGTCTTGCCGTAGCCGATCGGCAGGTGGATCCAGGGCGAGCGATCCGGTGGCCCCGCCTCGAGCAGCAGCACCTGGTTGCGCGGATCCTCGCTCAGCCGCGCGGCCAGCACGCAGCCCGCCGAGCCCGCGCCCACGACGATGTAGTCATAGGTTGTGGCGCTGTTGGACGGCATATGTCTCCTTTTTAAGTTTCATTCAATGGAACTATTAGTTCCTTTTGATGAAACTCTAAGCCAATTCTCGAGACGTACAATGAGAAAAAACCCGAAGTACCCGATCCCTCAACGCTCCACGCCATGTCGACTCGAAAGCCCGCTGCAGACGCCAGGAAGACTTCCTCCAACGCCGGGAATCCAGCCGAACCCGATGCAGCCAGCGAGCCGGTCTCGGTATCCGAGCGGGCGCTTTCGGTGCTTGATTTCGTCGCGCAGTCGGGTCGCGCGGGACTGATGGACGTGGCGGTCGCGCTGGGCCTCCCGAAGGCCACCGCCTCGCGCATGTGCAGCAACCTCGAGGCGCAGCACTGGCTCACGCGGGACATCAACGACCGCAGCTTCCAGCCCGGTCCCCGGCTGCTGAAGATGGCCCTTGCCACGCTCAAGGCCGACCCGCGCCGCGAACTGCGCCACAGCATCCTGTCGGAGCTGGTCGAGGAGATCGACGAGACCTGCAACCTCACGGTGCTCGACGGCCTGAAGGTGCGCTACCTCGATCGCGTGGAAACCCACTGGCCGCTGCGCACGCAGTTCGAGGCGGGTTCCTACGTGCCGCTGCACGCCACGGCCAGCGGCAAGATGTACATCGCGATGATGTCGCCGCAGAAGCGGGCGACCGTGCTGGAGCATGCGAGCTTCACGGCGTTCACGGAACATACGCTCACGCGGCGCGATGAACTCGAGGCGGCCTGCGAGAAGATCCGTGCCGACGGCTATTCCTTCGAGATGGATGAGTTCATGCTGGGGCTGATCGGCATGGCGGTTCCCATCCTCGACGACAAGGGCGAATGCCGTGCGACGATGGCCTTGCATGCGCCGACCGCGCGCATGAAATTCGAGGGCGCGCTGGCGGTGGTGCCCGCGCTCAAGCGGGCCGCGGAGCGGGTGCGGCCCCTGCTGTTCTGATCCCGGGGCCTCGCCAGCACCTCGGGTCATTGCCCATGGCGGCTCCTGCACGCGTCCCCTAGAATCGACGCAACCGGCCATGTTCGCGTGGCACATGCTTCCTTTGGGTGGCGCCACCACCCGCCGGTTCTCTCGTGTCAGCGTGTGCCGCAATGTGCGGCAGCCCACGCGCTGGCTGCCTTTTCTTTCGGTTCTTCCTCCGTTCAGCCCGGTGCCTCATGGCGCATTCATGCGCAGCGGCTTCGTCCGGGCCACGGATGCCCTTCATGAATCCGCCGTTGCACGGCGCTGGTCATCGTGCTTCGCGCAGCGCGTCCGCATTTCCCGCGACGCGTGGTTCATGCCATGGGTTCACACATTCCTCGCAGAGGAAAAAAGGAGTCCTTCCAGGATGCAGACACCACATCGCCGTCATCAGTCCCACCATCACCTACATTCTCTTTTTGCCCACCGTCGTTTCCGTCGTCGCCCATCGGCCGCCGTGGCGTCGGGTGCGGGCCTGCTGGCCGTCGCACTGGCCATGCCGCTCGCCGCCAGTGCCCAGGATTCGCAGGTGCGCATCAGCGGTTTTCTGGATGCCGGCGTGTTCCGGGGATTCGACGGCGTGAACCAGCTCGGCACCATTCAGCGCAGCAACCTTGCGTTCTCGGGGGTAGAGGATCTGGGGGGAGGGCTCAAGGCGAGCTTTCGCCTGAGCACGCGTTTCGACATGGGCGACGGCCTCGGCGAGGATGCCGGCCGAAAGCCGTTCTGGCACGACGAATCCACCGTGGGTCTCGAAGGAGGCTTCGGCAAGGTGCGTCTCGGCCGCGCGCTGTCGGCCCTGTGGGCGCAGGACTGGCAGTTCGATCCCTGGTCGAACAACAACCGCGTGGCGTCGCCGGCGTGGTACTACTGGCATCCGCTCACTCCCTCGGATCGTGTGAGCAACAACGGCTTTGCCGAATATGGCCGCATGAACAACGGCATCTTCTACGATTCGCCGACGCTGGGCGGCTTCACGCTGCACCTGAGCGGCTCGGCAGAGCGCACCGAGGCGCCGGGCCGCAAGGCGGGACGCGGTTATTCGGCGTCGCTGAACTATGCGCGGGAGGCGTTGTCGGGCATGCTGGCCTATGAGCGCAACGGCAGCGGGGACCGTGACGTGTTCGTCGCGGGCAAGTACCGCTTCGGCAAGGCTGCCGTGATGGCGGCCTATGACGACAGCCGCATGGCGGAACGTGGCGACAAGTCACGCTCGGCGACGCTCGGGGCGACCTACCAGGTGGATGCGGTGACGTTCAAGGCGGGGTATGGACGGCAGCGGTTCAACGATGACACCAACCAGTTCTTCGCGCTGGGGGCGGACTATGCGTTGTCCAGGCGCACCACGCTGTATGCGAGCCTGGGGCATCAGCGGTATGCGCATGCGGGGTCCCGGACTGCGGTGGGGGTGGGGATGTCGCACGCGTTCTGATCGCTGGGCTGGCTCCCCTGTCCCGTAGTCCGTGTTCTTTGGGGGCGGCTTCTGCAGGTTGGTGCTTCTCCCGCTGCCGCAGAGGTGAGAGGGCCGGGGGAGGGTGACAGCGCCCCGGCCATCTCGGATCACTGCTTCAGATGCAGTGCGAGAAACCTTTCCATCGCCTCGTAGAACTCGAACTTGTTCTCGTCGTTGTGGAAGCCGTGTCCCTCATTGTCCTTCACCATGTACTCCACCTCGACGCCGCGCGCCTTCAGCGCCGCGACCATCTGGTCGCTTTCGGCCTTGTTCACGCGCGGATCCTGTGCGCCCTGGGCGACGAAGAGCGGGGTCTGGATGCGGTCGGCCAGAAGGGCGGGCGATGTGGCCTCCAGGCGCGCCTTGTCCTTGACCGGGTCGCCCACCATGGCCTGCATCTTGTCGAGCATGGGTTTCCAGTAGGGCGGGATGGTGCCGAGGAAGGTGAAGAGATTGGACACGCCGACGTAGTCCACCGCCGCCGCATACAGGTCGGGGGTGAGCGTGACGCCGGCAAGCGTTGCGTAGCCGCCGTAGCTGGCGCCGTAGATCGCGATGCGTGCGGGGTCTGCGATGCCCTGGTCGATCAGCCATTGCACGCCGTCGGTGATGTCGTCCTGCATGCTGAGGCCCCATTGTCCGAAGCTGGCTTCCCAGAACTTGCGGCCATAGCCGGTGGAGCCGCGGAAGTTCATCTGCAGCACCGCATAGCCGCGATTGGCGAGGAACTGCACCTCGGGGTTGAAGCCCCAGCTGTCGCGTGCCCAGGGGCCGCCGTGCGGGTTGATGACGACGGGCAGCTTCTCGCCCGGGCTGCGGCCCGGGGGCAGCGTGAGATAGCCGTGGATCGTCAGGCCGTCGCGGCTCGGGTACTGAATAGGCTGCATGTGCGCCATGTCGGCTTCCGCGATCGCGGGGTTCATTTCGCCGAGCAGCGTGAGCGCATCGCGCCGGGCATCGTACAGGTAGCGCCTGCCGGGCGTGCGGTCGTTCACCGCCGCGACGATGAACACGTTCTCGTCCTTGTCGCTGGCCTGCAGGTGGATCTCGTAGCCGGGCAGCTGGCGCGCGAGCTGGGCATGGACCATGCGCGTCGTCTCGTCGAAGAAATGCAGGTGCAGCCTGTCCGTCTGGTAGCTGGCCGCGGTCAGCACCTTGCGCTTGTGCGAGTAGCCCACGCCGTCCAGGTCCACCTCGTCGTTGGCGTAGACGACCTGTTCGTCGTCGGGGCGTGCGGGGTCGATGCGCACGAAGGCCATCTTGTCACGGCCGCGTGCGCTGTACAGGTACAGGCCCTGGTTGTCGAAATCGAAGAACGCAGGGCCGACATTCACGCGGAAATCGGTTTCGATGATGGGGCGGAATGCCTCCGACTCACTGTCGCGGTACAGCACCACGCTCATCAGGCCATCGCTCGCGACGGCCGCCCGCAGCCTGCCGTCGTGGTCCGTCTGCCAGCCGATGATGTTGCCGGGATTCTCGGCCACGCGCTCGGAAGCTCCGGTATGGATGTTCACGCGGTAGACGTCGAACACCTCCGGATTGCGCTGGTTGTGGCCGACGAGCACATGGTCCGCGTCATCTTCCAGGTCGTCCTCGATGCTGGCCCGCACCTTGTCCCATGGCGTGAGGTCCCGCACCTCGCCCGTGCGCACGTTTGCCGCGAGCACATGGAAATTCTCGTCGCCGCCGAAGTCCTTGGAGAACAGCACCACGTCGTTCCCCTTGAAGACGTAGCCCGCCAGATCGCGCTCGGTTTCGTGCGTGAGCTGCCGGGGCTCGCCCACCAGCTTTTCTCCGTCAAGCGGCTGCACGAACAGGTTCATGCGCCGCGCCGCACCCGCAGGCTGCATGAAGCCAAGCGTCCTGCCATCATCGGACAGGCGGTAGTAGCCGCGCTCGGGGTTCTTGAAGAAGTCGCGCAGCGGGTACTGGCGTGGAGTCTGCGGGGTGTTGCTCATGTTCGGTGTCCTTGTGTCCTGTTGCGCGTGCAGCACGCGCCGTCAATGAGCTTAAATGAGTGCGGCAAAGGCCCTTTGCAAGACCGGAGCACCTGTCGGGACATGAAAAAACCCACGCTTTCCCGCACTTCCCTTCGTCACGCGACCCATGGGACTCCATATTCCACGAAGAACCAAAAAAAAGCGGCCCGGAGGCCGCTTCGATTGATGTTGCCGGGCAACGATCAGGGATAGAGACCGCGCATCTCGCGTGCATGGAGGATGCGCTTGCAGGCCACGATGAACGTGGCGGTGCGCAGCGACACCTTGTGCTCCTGCGCCACGGCCCAGACGCCTGCGAAGGCTTCCTGCATGATGCGCACCAGGCGGGCGTTGATCTCGTCCTCGGTCCAGAAGAAGCTCGAGAAGTCCTGCACCCATTCGAAGTACGACACGGTCACGCCGCCGGCGTTGGCGATCACGTCGGGCAGCACGAGCACGCCCTTGTCGTTGAGGATGTCGTCGGCCTCCGGCGTGGTCGGGCCGTTCGCGCCTTCGATGACCAGCTTGGCCTTGATCTTGCCGGCGTTGTCCTTGGTGATCTGGCCTTCGAGCGCTGCGGGAATCAGGATGTCGCAGTCCACGCCCCAGAAGGCGTCGCTTTCCATCTTCTCGGCGCCCGTGAAGCCGCCCACGCCGCCATGCTTGGCCACGTGTTCGAGCAGCGCGTTCACATCCAGGCCCTTGGCATTGTGGATGGTGCCGGTGTGGTCCTGCACGGCCACCACGTGCGCGCCGGCGTCGGCGAACAGCTTGCCGGCCGTACCGCCCACGTTGCCGAAGCCCTGCACGGCCACCTTGGCGCCCTGGATGCTCAGGCCCGAGAGCTTGGCGGCCTCGATGCCGACCGTGAACACGCCACGGCCCGTGGCTTCCACACGGCCGAGCGAGCCGCCCAGGTCCACCGGCTTGCCGGTGACCACGCCGGTCGACGTGGCGCCGGTGTTCATGGAGTAGGTGTCCATCATCCAGGCCATGATCTGGCCGTTGGTGTTGACGTCAGGCGCGGGGATGTCCTTGGACGGACCGATCATCATGCCGATCTCGCTGGTGTAGCGACGTGTCAGGCGTTCCAGTTCGGCGCGGGAGAGAGTGCGGGGATCGACGCGGATGCCGCCCTTGGCGCCGCCGTAGGGCACGTTCACCGCTGCGTTCTTGATGCTCATCCAGGCAGAGAGCGCCATCACTTCCGACAGCGTCACGTCCTGGTGGAAGCGCACGCCGCCCTTGCCGGGGCCGCGGCTCAGGTTGTGCTGCACGCGGTAGCCTTCGTAGTGGGCAATGGTGCCGTTGTCCAGCTCGATCGGCACGTCCACCACCAGAATGCGCTTGGGGCGCTTGAGCGTTTCCACCCAGCGGGCGAGCGAGCCGAGGTACGGCGTGACGCGATCCACCTGCTGCAGGTAGATGCCCCAGGGGCCGAGGTGATCGGCGTTCAGGTAGGACGGAAGCGGATGGGAAGCAACGGATGTGTCTTTGGATTTGGACATGGGTTCTGCCTTGCGTGAATTGTTGAATGGGTCACGACGAAACGCACTGTATTCCTGCCGATTTATCCTGTCCAAGGCCGCTCTGTATCGATGTTATGCATTGAATGCATAATTCCGGAGAGCGTTCCGCTGGCGTTATTCCACCTTGAACTTCGTCAATTGTGGATCGCCTGCCGGAAACTTCAGCTTCAGGTTTTCCATCACGGCGCGGGTGATGGTGGCGATCATCAGGTTGCGGTGGGTCTTGGAGTCCGCGGGCACGATGGTCCACGGCGCCCAGGGCGTGTGCGTGGCAGGCAGCAGCTGCTCGTAGGCGCTCTGGTACAGGTCCCACTGCTTGCGTACCTCGATGTCGCCCATATCGAATTTCCAGTGCTTGGCCGGATCGTCCAGGCGCTCCTGCAGGCGCTGTCGCTGCTCTTCCTTGCTGATGTGCAGCATGAACTTGAGGATCACCGTGCCGGTGTCGGACAGCAGCTTCTCGAACTGGTTGATGTGGTGGTAGCGGTCCTGCCGCTGCTCGGGCGTGAGCCATTGGTTGACCACGGGCACGAGCACATCCTCGTACTGGCTGCGGTTGAAGATGACGATTTCCCCCGCGCCGGGCACCTGCTGGTGGATGCGCCAGAGATAGTCGTGGGATCGCTCCAGCTCCGTGGGTGCCTTCCAGCTCACCGACCGCACGCCGAGCGGGCTCATCTCGCCGAAGACGCCGCGTGCGGTGCCGTCCTTGCCCGAGGTGTCCATGCCCTGCAGGATCACCAGCAGCTTGAACCGCCTGTCGGCGTAGAACACCTGCTGCAGCGGATCGAGTTGCTCGGCGACCTGCTGGGCCAGAGTCTTGTTGTCGGACTTGTCGCCTTTGGAAAACGGCTTGGCCGACGGGTCGAAGTCACTGAGCTTGAAATCGGATGCCTTGCCCTTGCCGTTCCTCGCATCAACCTGGGAGTCGCTACCGGCATCGGGTTGCCACCTGCGCCACAGTTCGCGCGTGGCCTTGTCTTCGATGTCGAACGGGTTGCTGGACGGTTGGGCCATCGCGGATCCTGAGGTGTGCATGAAAGGCACCCAGTATGCGCGAGGGCATTGCAGCCTCCTGTCGGAGGCCGCCGCCTCATGGCCCGTGCTTCGGGCGCGGCGATGCCTGGCCGGCGGCCCGATCGGCCATCACAGCTTGATGCCGGCCTTCTGCACGATGGCCGCGTTGTTGCGGCTTTCCTTCTGCAGCAGCGCCTCGAAATCGGCCGCGCTTTGCTGCATGGGGATGTTGTCGGTGTGGTGCATGGCCTCCTGGATCGCGGGCGTGGCGATTTCCTTGGCGAGCACGGCGTTGAGTTTGGCGACGATGTCGGCCGGCGTTCCCGCAGGGGCCAGGAAGCCGAACATCGATGTGAGATTGGCTTCTGCCAGTCCCTTCTCCGCGAGTGTCGGCACCTCGGGCTGATTCGGCGCGCGCTTCGGGCCGGTCACGGCCAGCAGGCGCAGCTTGCCCTGGTCGATCAGGCTGTTGATGGTGCCGAACGGGTTGCCGGTCATGACTTCGAACTGCGCGCTGGCGGCATCGGTCACGGTCTGCGCGATGCCCTTGTAGGGCACGTGGATGAACTCCGCGCCGGTCCTGGCCTGCACCTGTTCCAGCATGATGTGGCCCACCGAGCCGATGCCCGAGGTGGCCCAGCGCACGCTGCCGGGCTTGGCCTTGGCCTGCGCGATCATGTCTTCCAGCGTCTTGCCCTTGAAGGCCGTGGTCGCCATGAGATAGATGGGCGAGTACATCATGGGCGCCACGGCGATCACGTCATCGCTCTTGTAGGGCAGCTTCATCAGGTGCGGCATCAGCGTGACCGGGCTGATGGCGGACAGCGCGAGCGTGTAGCCGTCGGCCTTGGAGCGCGCCACCTCGGCCATGCCCACGGTGCCGCCGGCACCGCCCTTGTTGTCCACGATGATCGAGGCGCCGAGCACGTCGGCCACCTGCTGGATCAGCCTGCGGCCCACGGAGTCCGACACGCCACCGGCCACGTAGGGAATGACCACGCGGATCGTCCTGCCCTGCGGCCACGGCTTCTCGGCGCGGGCGAGCGAGGGGATCAGGGAGGGCAGGGCCAGGGCGGTGCTGGTCGCGAGGAAGCGGCGACGATCGGGCATGGGAGGAGTCTTTCTTTCAGAAAATCACAACGCGGAAGCAGGCGCAGACTCCCTGAAGCAAGGGGTTTGCGCGATGCGCGTATTCTCCGCTTCTTTTTTCTGCCTCCGATAGGTGTGCCGCTTGCGGGAGCCATTTGCCTGTGGATGGCGAACGAGTATTCACCACCCTGCGTGCACAATGCCCGCATGACAACCCGCTCCGTACCGGACCTTTCGCGCCTGATCGACGTGCTTTGCGATGCGCGCCGCCACCACAGCCTTGCGGATGCCGCAGCATTCGCCCATCTGCCGGACTCCGAGGCCGATGCCTATGCCGTCCAGCGTGGCGTGGGCGCGGGGCTGCAGCTGTTCGCCGGCGCCGTGCCGCGCCACTGGAAATCGGGCGGGGCGAACCGCTCGGCGGTGCTCACGCATGCTCCGCTGCCCGACGCGGGGGTCTGGGCCTCTCCCGCGGATGCCGGCACGTGGCCGTTTCACTTGCGGCTGGTGGAAGCCGAGATGGCACTGCGACTGGGTGCCGATGTCACGCCGGAGCAGGCGGCCTCGATGACGCCCGAGTCGGCCCATGCATGCATCGATGCCATGGCCGTGGCGATCGAAATGGTCGACACCCGCTGGCGTCAGCCGCTCGATGAGGTGCCCGCGTTGCTCAAGCTGGCCGACATGGGCGTGCATGGCGCGCTGGTGCTGGGCGACTGGGTGCCCTATCGGCGCCTTGACTGGTCCGCGCAACGCTGCCGTATCCGCATCGGCCTGCAGGGCGAGCGGGTGTTCACCGGCACGCATTCGCTGGCCGACCCCGCATGGCTGCTGCCCCAGTGGCTGCGCGATGTGGCGCAGCAGTTCGGCACCGTGCCCGCCGGCACGGTGGTCACCACCGGCAACTGGGTGGGTCTGCTGGCGGGGGATGCGGGCGATCTGGTGCAGGCGGAGTTCGACGGCGTGGGGCACGCCCGCCTGCAGTTGTAAGAGCGGCTGGTCGGGGGTTACAGCGGCCGGGGCTGGTCGAGGGCCTTGCCGTTGCGAGCCAGCACCTTGCCGCCGCGTACCACCCAGGTGCGCGGTGTGTGCGTGGCGAGTGCCTCCTGGACGCTTCGCGCCTCCATGGCGAAGAAGCTTGCAGGGGCACCGATCTCCACGTTGTGCCAAGGCAGCTGCATGGCCCGTGCCGCGTCCGAGGTGGCAAGCTCGAGCGCGCCGAGCATCTGGGCATCCGTGCGCCAGTCCGCCCGCCAGCCGATGAGCGCCGCGCGCTCCAGCATGTCGCCTGTGCCATAGGGCGACCAGATGTCGCGTACGTTGTCGTTGCCCGCGAAGACCGTCACGCCCTGTTCGCGCAGAAGCGTGATCGGCGGCAATGGATGCGACGCAGCGCCGTGCGTGACGAGGTGCACGCCTGCTTCGGCCATGAGGTCGGCCGTGGCGCGGGCGCGCGATTCGGGCACATGGCCCAGGCAGAAGCCGTGGCTCACGGTCACGCGCCCCTGCATGCCCAGTGCGCGTGTGCGCTTGCAGATCTCGCGGATCGAGAACAGGCCGAGTTCGTCACCCTCATGCAGGTGCACATCGACGCCCACGCCGCGCCGGTGCGCAATCGAGAAAATGCCGTTGAGCTGGCCGGCCGGGTCGCTGTCCACCTCGCAGGGGTCCATGCCGCCCACCAGGTCCGCACCCGCCGCGATGGCCGAGTCCAGCAGTTCCAGCGTGCCCGGAGCCCGCATCACACCGGTCTGAGGGAAGGCGACGATCTGGATCTGCGCCCAGTCCCCATGCGCCTGGCGCGCCTCCAGAACGCCTTCCAGCGCCTTCAATCCGTTGCGGGGCTCGACATCCACGTGGGTGCGCAGCGCGCCGGTGCCCTGCGCGGCGCATGTGCGGATCAGGTGCGCCGCGCGCTCGGCGGCCGAGAGTGCCAGCGTGGGCATCAGCTGCAGCTCGGTCTCGATGCGGCTGGCGCGTGTGGGGCCGGCGGCATGGGGCATCCAGGGAAGGCCGAGCAGCGTCTTGTCCAGGTGCAGGTGCCCGTCGATCAGCGTGGGCAGCACGAGCTGGCCCTGCAGGTCGAGCGCGACCTCGCAGGCCGGCGCCTCGCTCATCGGAATGATGGATTCGAAGCGGCCGTCCAGGATCGCCAGCCGTACCAGCCGGCCGTCGGCAAGCAGGGCGTTATCGATAGGGCGCAACTGGGGCGCGCAGGGGACGCAGGTCTTCTTGCGGCTTGGAGATGTCATCGGGGGCTTGCAATCCATCAATCGTTTGTTTTTTCGTTCGTGTGTCCGTCGGCGAGCCGGCAGGGCCTATGGCGTCCGGTGCGCGGGCTCGCGCATGCGGCGCTCCCGCATCAGCGCGATGAAGCGTTGTGCGCCCAGGCCCGGCGCATGTTCGCGCGACCAGACCCAGTCCACGAAGAGCGTAGTGCCGTTGCTGATGTTTTCCAACGGTATTTCCATCAGGCTGCCGGCATGGATGTGGGATTCGACAAGGCTCTTGGGCAGCCAGCCCCAGGCGAGCCCCGCGCTGATGAGCGCGAGCGCCGCGAGATGGCTGTCGGTACGCCAGATCTGGTGGGAGAACACGAAGCGCAGGTCGGTCTGCTGCGGATCGCGGCTGGCCACCAGCACCTGGCGGGTGAGCGCCAGCGTGGCGATGTCCAGCTGCCCGGGCCCCGCGTCCGGGCCGGCTTTCTCCCTGTCCCGGACGGCGCGCCACGGCGCATAGTCCGGCGACATCACGGCCACCAGCGTTTCGCGCCCCAGCTCGTGGAATTCCTCGCGGCCGTCGATGGCCGGCCGCTCGAACACCAGCGCCAGTTGCGCCCGCCCGCTGTGCAGCAGTTCCAGCGCATCGGTCTGCGGCGCGGCCAGCACCTCGATGACGAGCGAGGGGAACTCTTCCACCAGCGGCGCCAGCGCGTCCGCCCAGCTGGTGGAGAGCAGCTCCGGCGCGATGGCGAAAGTGAGCCGTTCCTCGAGACCCTGGTGCAGCGCCACGGCCTGGCCATTGAGCTGCTGCAACTGCTGCGCGAGCAGCCGCGCCTGCGGCTCGAGCGCCAGCGCGGCGGGCGTGGGCCGGGGCTCGCGCGTGCCGCGGTCGAACAGCTGGATGTCCAGTTCCGCTTCAAGCAACGAGATGGTCATGCTCACCGCCGAAGGCACGCGCGAGAGCGAGCGCGCGGCCGCCGAGAACGAGCCCTTGTCGAGCACGGCCAGGAACACCTGCACATTGTCCGAAGTGAAAGCCATGCCTCAATCTATCAGATTATCTGAAAGATTCTGACTTTTTTCTTCAATTTAAGGCGCATAAACTCCGTGACATGAATCAAAAAACACAAGCCGCCGGCCTTCAGGGCGCGAGGCGTAGGGTGATTTACGTCACTCTTTATGAACTGATTGCCGTGATCTGCGCGAGTGCCCTTTTCATGGCCGCGGGTCAGAGCGTGGGGCATTCCGGAGGCATGGCCGTGGCCGCCTCGACGATCGCCATTGCCTGGAATGTCGCCTTCAACACGCTGTTCGAGATGTGGGAGGCCCGCCAGCCGGTCAAGGGCCGCTCGACGACCCGCCGTATTGCCCACGCGCTCGGTTTCGAGGGCGGCATCGCGCTGGCGCTCATTCCGCTCATGGCCTGGTGGTTCAACGTGAGCCTGTGGCAGGCCACCGTGATGGAAGCGGGCTTGTTGGTTTTCTTCCTGTTCTACACTTATGCGTTCAACTGGTCGTTCGACCGGCTTTTCGGATTGCCGGCCTCGGCCCAGGCCGTGCCTGTGAAGGCCTGAGATCGTCCACACGCACCGGGGTCCTTCGCTCTTTCGCGTCACTCCGCGCTCCGGGCGAGCGCGGCGTTTCGTGCCTTGGCCTTCTGCACGGCCGGCCTGAGCAAGGCCACGAACTCGCTGGCCGCGGCGCTGCGGGATGCTCCGCGCCGCCACAGCACTCCCGCGCGCCGGATCGTGCGCGGCTCATGCAGGGGGATTGCGCGCATGTCCTCTCCTGCATTGAGCGCGGCGTGCTCCGCCGCAATCGTCGCGAGCGGGGCGTGGCGGCAGGCGAGCAGCAACGCATCCACCGATTCCATCTCCACCCGCACGAGCGGCTTGACATGCGCCTGCGCGAAGGCGCCGTCGATGAGCCTGCGCGTCGCAAAGCTGCCGGGCAGCAGCGCCAGCGGCACGTCGGCCAGCTCCGCCATGCGCATCGTGCGGCGCCTGGCCAGCGGATGACTGGCATGCACCACCAGATGCATGCGCTCGTCAAACAGCGGCTCGGCCTCGATTTCCTCGCGCACGGCGGGGTGGAAGGCAATACCCAGGTCGAGCCGGCCCGCGATGAGCTGCTCCTCGATCTGGCCGCTGCGCAGGTCACGGATCATCACGCGCACGCCGGGGTAGGCCGCACTGAAGGCGGCGACCGCATCGGGAACGAAGAGCGTGAGGAACGTGGGAATCACACCCACGGTGAGCGTGCCCGCCTGCAGGCCGGCCATGTCGGCCAGCGCCATGCGGCCTGCATCAAGCTCCTGCAGCGCGCGGGCGGCATAGCCGCGAAAGGCGATGCCCGCCTGCGACAGCTTCAGGCCTCGCCCCAGGCGATCGAACAGGGGCATGCCAAGTTCGGCCTCGAGCTGCCGCAGCCCGTGCGACAGCGTGGATTGCGTGACGAACAGTGCCTCGGCCGATTGCGTGAGGTGCTCGGTTTCCGCCACGCTCAGGAAATAGCGGAGTTGGCGTAATTCCATGGGATTTCCTGCTATCAAACTGATCAAAGGGTAAACCCTTGATTTACCAATTGATCGATTTCATCGAACGAAATGTGCAATATATATCATTGGATCTGCCGCACCGCGGCGCGATAAGGTCCACAGCAGATCGCTTTTTCTTCTGCCCATGACCGACTCCACTCCCGCCGCTGTGTCCCCGTCTGCCGCCCGCCTGCGCATCGAGCGCATCGAGGCGCGCATCCTGGACATTCCCACGATCCGGCCGCACAAGTTCTCGTTCGGCTCCATCTCCCGCCAGAGCCCGGTGGTGGTGCAGTTGTGGCTCAGCGACGGCGCCTGCGGCTTCGGTGAGGCGGCGACCATCGGCGGCCCGTCGTGGAACGAGGAATCACCCGAGAGCATCCTGCTGGCGATCCAGCACTATCTGGCGCCCGCCGTGGCCGGCAAGGACGCCACGCGCTTCGAGGCGCTTATCCAGCAGATGGATGCGGTCTGCAAGGGCAACCGGTTTGCCAAGAGCGCCGTGGAGATGGCGGCGATCGACGCCGTCGCACGCTCATTGAACGTGCCTGCATACCAGCTGCTCGGCGGCAAGGTGCGCGAGAGCCTGCCGATCGCCTGGACGCTCGCGAGCGGCGACTCCGCCAAGGACATCGAGGAGGCCGAGCGCATGCTCGAAATACGCCGCCACCGCATCTTCAAGCTCAAGATCGGCGCGCGCGCACCGCAGGACGACGTGGCCCATGTATCGCGCATCGCACGCGCGCTGGATGGCCGCGCCAGCATGACGGTGGACATCAACCAGGCCTGGGACGGCAATACCGCCCGCCGGTTCGTGCCCGAACTGATCGACGCTGGCGTGACGCTGTTCGAGCAGCCGGTGGCGCAGTGGAACGAGGACGCGCTCGCGCAGCTCACCGCCACACTGCCGCACACCGCGCTCGTGATGGCCGACGAGACCGTGTGCTCGCCGCAGGATGCGATGCGCCTGGCGCGCGGCAGGGCCTGCCATGTGTTCTCGCTCAAGATCGCCAAGCACGGCGGCCTGGTCCGCACGCGCGCCGTGGCAGCCGTGGCCCATGCCGCCGACATCGGCTGGTACGGCGGCACCATGCTCGAGACCTCGATCGGCAGCGCCGCGTCCGCGCACGTGTTTGCCACGCTGCCTGGCGCGCACCACAACTGCGAGCTGTTCGGCCCGCAACTGCTGGTGGACGACATCGTCGAGCACCGCATGGAGCTGCGCGATTTCGACCTGCAATTGCCCGACGGCCCGGGCTTCGGCGTGGAGGTGGTGCCCGAGCGTCTCGAGCGCTTCGACCGCGCGCGCGAAGGCCTGCATGCCGTGCACGTGGACATGGGCCGCGGGGCCCAGTGAATCATACCCGGCCGGCATGGACCGGCATCCGAAAACCCCATCCATTTCCAAGAGACAAAGCATGAAACTCCAACGCCGCTCCCTCGTTCTTCTTGCCGGCGCAGCCGCACTGGCCGGTGCCGGCCTGATCCCGGCAGCCGCCGGTGCACAGCAGCCCGAGGCCCATTGGCCGAGCAAGCCCATCAAGTGGATCGTTCCATTTCCGCCGGGCGGCGCGATGGATGTGATCGCCCGCACGCTGGGCGACAAGATCGGCCGCGAGCTGGGACAGGCGGTGGTGGTGGAAAACCGTCCCGGCGCGGGTGGCAACATCGGTGCGGACTACGTCGCCAAGCAGCCCGCCGACGGTTACACGGTGATGATCACCTCCATCGGCATGGCGACCAACAAGGCGCTGTATGCCAAGTTGAGCTATGACCCGGTGAAGGATTTCGCGCCCATCAGCCTGCTGGCCGTGGTGCCGAACGTGCTGGTGGTGAACACCGGGAAGAACCCCGACAAATCCGTGAAGGAAGTGATCGCCCACGCGAAGAAGGAGCCAGGCAAGCTCACCTACGCCTCGGCGGGCAACGGCACGTCGATCCACCTGGCCGGCGAGGTGTTCGCATCGATGGCGGGCGTCAACATCCTGCACGTGCCCTATAAGGGCAGCGGCCCGGCCATCACCGACATGCTGGGCGGCCAGATCGACCTGATGTTCGACAGCATCACATCTGCGCGTCCGCACATCCAGGCGGGCAAGCTGCGCGCGCTCGGCGTGACCACCTCCAAACGCTCCTCCGCGCTGCCGGACGTGCCCACGATTGCCGAAGCGGGCGTGCCCGGCTACGAGGTCTCGCCCTGGTTCGCGGCATTCGCGCCGGCAGGCACGCCGCCCGAGATCGTCAGCAGGCTCAACAAGGTGATGAACGATGCGATGAAGCAGCCGGACACCCTCAAGAAGCTGGAGTCCGTGGGCGCCGAGCCCATTGGCAGCACGCCGCAGGAGCTGGCCGCGCACCTGGACAAGGAGCTGGACCGCTGGGGCAAGCTGATCAAGGAGCGCAACATCCGCATGGACTGACGTTTGACGCAGGGGCATGGGGATGGGCCGCCGGCCCGCCCATGTCACTTTCGTTTGCAAAAAAGTGATAGCTATTAGCGCAAGCCAGTAGAGTGATCTCACGAATGTCCGGGAGAATCCGATGCAACGAGGAGTTGCATGCATCCAGCCATTCGATCGATCCAGTGTGTCGTTGCCGTTGTCGCCGCAGTGTCTGCTCTGGCGGCATGTACTTCCGCCCCCACGCATCGTGGCGAGGTCAAGGGCTCCGATGCCACGATCAGCGAATGGCTGCAGTCCGACATGAACCGCGTGGCCAATGTCGGCATGCGCGAGAACCTCAATGCGCTGCTGCGGCTGGCCGACAAGCTCTATCGGCGCAATCCGGCGGAATGGAAGAAGGGTGGCTATGCGAGCCGTGAAGAGGCCATTGCCGCGCTGAAGAAGGCCATCGAGCTGGTCAGCACCATCGAGCCCGGCAACGCGGCCAATGCGGAAAGCGGGCAGGACGGCAAGGCCGCCGCGAAGGCAGCGTCGGAGCGGGCGCCCGAGAAAATCTGGCCACCGCTCAAGGGCAAGCGCGACATCGAGGCCATGGACCTCGCGCTCTCCCCCGAGTTCACGGGTGACCGCGTGGGCTCGTTCATCTTTGGTACCGTCGACATGATCGTCACCGCGCATGGCGGCAAGACCGAGTTCTACCTGATCGACGGGCAGGACGCACAGCACCTGTACAACGCCGCACGCAACGTCGAGATCGCCGTCTGGATGCTGGCGCACCGGCGCGGCCCGAACGGCAAGCCCCTGCTGCTGGCCGACGAGATCAACGCCGGCGAGCGCAACCTGAGCTTCGAGCGCGAGTTCGGCAAGATCATCGCGCGGCTCGACATGCTGGCCGAAGTCACCACCGAGAAGTACCGCCGGGCGGTGATCGGCTATGCGCAGGGCATCGTGGGCGGCACCTTCCTGCAGTTCCTGCCGGTGCGCTGAAGGGGCGCAGCTTTCGCTAACTTCGCAAGGAATTGGCTCCAAAGCTAAAATCAACGGTTCCGCCCCAAGGAGCGCTGCAGCCGGCTGGTGAACTTTCATGGATTGAATTCACCGCGCCTGTCAGGCTTGGGGCCGATTCATACCCACGATAACGGCGCTCACCTGTGATTTTTGTCCCCGCTTTTGAGTAAGTAGAACAGGTGAGCGAGATGTCCGCAGCTTCCAACCACTCCACGACGCATTCCTCCGAATCCCCTGCGCAGACGGTGCAGCCCATGCGCCTGTCCGGCCTCGAGCCCGTGTTCATCGGCGAGGGCTCGCTGTTCGTGAACGTGGGCGAGCGCACCAACGTCACGGGCTCCAAGGCCTTCGCGCGCATGATCCTCAACGAGCAGTA